>CAZNMV010000447.1:0-2625 GCA_964573835.1 uncultured Aestuariivita sp.
AGAACCACACGGCCCCCAAGGACAAGCCCGGCATCGCCTGGCGCAAGGCGGCGCAGGCGCTGACGATCCGCGCTCTGTTGCTGCAAGAGGCCAGCGCTCGTGGGCTGACGCCCGATCCGATCGAGCTGGCACCCGGACGCTTCGAGACCGAGGATGAAGCCCTGATCCGCGCCCTTCTGGACGAAGCGCTGAGCATCGCGCCCGTGACGGAAGACGCGGTTCGCGCCGAATGGGCCAAGGGTCCTGACCGCTACCGCTCTGCGCCGCTCTGGGATGTCTCGCACATCCTGTGCGCCTGCGACCCGCGCGAGGCGGCCGAGCGCGCCGCAGCAGAGGCGCGGGCCATGGCTCTGCTTGCGCGGCTTGACGGGGACGCCAAGGGGTTCGCCGCCGCGGCTCGTGAAAGCGATTGCGGGTCCAAGGCATCGGGTGGCCATCTGGGCCAGCTTGGACCGGGCGATACCGTGCCGGAATTCGAGGTTGCCCTGCGCGCCCTGCCGGAGGGTGGCATCAGCCCCACGCCCGTTCTGTCGCGGCACGGCTGGCACCTCATCCGCCTGAACGCCACCGCGCCGGGGCAGGTTCTGCCCTATGAGACCGTGCGCCCAAAGATCGCGCAGGCGCTGGAAAAGGCGGCCTGGGCTAGGGCATCACGGGATTTCGTCGAAACTCTGGCCCAAAGCGCAAAGATCACAGGCGCCAGCCTTGCGCCGATCTGAACCCTGCGAAAGGACGCGTCATGCATCCGTCAGAACCAGCGCTGCGCGGGAGTGGTGAGACACCGACACACCCGAGCCTGCTTGCAAATCCTCTGGATTTCATCAGCGAGGACCACCTGCGCGAACGCCAGGTCTGCGCGGTCATCGACGGGCTGGCCACGGCGGACGCCCTCGATCGTCGATCAACCACTGCGGTGCTGCGCTTCCTGAACGAGGAACTGAACGTCCATCTGCGCGACGAGGCAGAGGATCTGTTCCCGCTTCTTGCCCGGCGGTGCACCGAAGAGGATGCGATCGAAGGTGCGATTGCCCGGATCAAGGCCGATCAGGACGAAGCGATGCGTCTGCTGCCTGAGGTGCGTGCGATGCTTTCCGGTTGCCTTGATAGCGGGGTCAGCCTCACCGCCGAGGAGCGCACCGTGCTGTCCAGGTTTGCGGGGCATGTGCGCCGCCACCTGGTGGCCGAAAACGCCATCCTGTTGCCGATTGCCCGCGCCCGGCTGACCCGGTCCGATCTGCGGACCTTGTCGAAACACATGCGAACGCGGCGCGGGCTGCCCGACCTTTTGGAGACGACCGATGCTGAATGATCTTCTGGCCCGCAACGAGGCGTGGTCGCAAAAACGTCACGCCGAGGAACCGGAGTATTTTACCCGCCTCGCCGCACTTCAGGCGCCCGAGTTCTTCTGGATCGGTTGTTCGGACAGCCGGGTGCCGGCCAATGTGGTGGCGGGCCTTGATCCGGGCGAAGTTTTCGTCCATCGCAACGTCGCCAACATTGTTCATTCCTCGGACATGAACCTGTTGTCGGCACTGGAATTCGCCGTCGATGCGCTGCATGTGCACGAGATCATCGTTTGCGGCCACTATGGCTGCGGCGGGGTCAAGGCCGCGACCGAGGATCTGCCCCATGGTCTGGCCGATCACTGGCTGGAACCGATACGCCGTCTGGCCCGCGCCTATGCAGTTGATCTGGGGCGCGAGCCCGACCTTGAAGCGCGCCGCGACCGGCTGGCCGAATGGAACGTGGTCGAAGGTGTGCGGCGCGTCTGCGAAACGCCGATCTTGCAGCGGGCTTGGGCTCGTGGCGCCGTCGTTCGCGTGCATGGCCTGATCTATGGCCTCAAGGACGGACGCCTGCGCGACCTCGATTGCAGCATCGGGCCGGGGCATTTTCAGACCGCCCATTCGACAATGGAGGCAGCACAATGACACTTCATCAGGCCATCGCATCACCGGGCTGCGGCTGTGACCGTCAGGATATGCTCCATGCGCTGATCAGCATCGACGAGGCCCTTGCCCGGATTGCGACGCATGCATCGCCGGTCAGTCGAACCGAGGCCGTGCAGGCGGGCAGCGCCCTTGGCCGCACTCTCGCCCTGCCGGTCCGGTCCCGGTCCATGGCCCCGACTTTCGACAATGCCGCGATGGATGGCTATGCCATCGCAACATCCGCCCTGACGGGGCACGGTCCGTGGGACCTGCGGGTGATAGCGCGCGTACCTGCCGGCCAGGAGACGACGGCATCGGTAGCAGGGGCCGTCGCGGCCCGGATCTTCACGGGCGCGCCGATCCCGGGCGGAGCCGACGCCGTCGTGATGCAGGAGGATGTCCTGCGCGACGGGGATTTCATTCACCTGTCCCGCCGTCCTCAACCGGGGCTGAACATCCGCCGCGCGGGCAGCGACCTGGCCAGGGGCGTGACCGTTCTGGACAAGGGCCAGAGGCTTGGCCCGAAAGAGATTGCCGTTTGCGCCGCGGCTGGCGCGGGCATCGTTCGGGTCCGGCGCAGGCTGCGCGTGGCCCTCTTGGTTACCGGCGACGAGGTCCGTCGCGCCGGGGGCGCGCGCGAGGCCGCCCAGATATGGGACGTCAACACACCTATGCTGACGGCAAGCCTTGCAGC
>CAZNMV010000448.1:0-2618 GCA_964573835.1 uncultured Aestuariivita sp.
TGCAGTGGATGATGCTGCAGCAGGACGCGCCGGAAGACTTCGTGATCGCGACCGGCCAGCAGTTCAGCGTGCGCGAGTTCATCACCTGGGCGGCGGCGGATCTGGGGATCACGCTGGAGTTTTCGGGCGAAGGCGTGGACGAAATCGCGAAGGTTGTGTCCGTGACCGGCGACATGGCCCCGGCGCTGAAGCAGGGCGACGTGGTCGTCCGCATCGATCCGCGCTATTTCCGGCCTGCCGAGGTCGAGACGCTGCTGGGCGATCCCACCCGCGCGCGCGAGCGGCTGGGCTGGGAGCCCGAGATCACCGCCCGCGAGATGTGCGCCGAGATGGTGGCGGAAGACCTGAAGGCGGCCCGGCGCCACGCGCTGCTGAAGGCGCATGGCCTCGACCTGCCGGTGTCGCTGGAGGGCTGAGGCGATGACGCGCATCTACGTCGCAGGCCATCGCGGCATGGTGGGCGGCGCGATCCTGCGCAGGCTGCAGGCGCGCGGGGCGCAGACGATCACGCGCAGCCATGCAGAGCTGGACCTGACCGATCAGGCGGCGGTGCGCGCGTTCATGCAGGCGGAACGGCCAGACGTGGTGATCCTCGCTGCCGCCAAGGTGGGGGGCATCCACGCCAACAACACCTATCCGGCCGACTTCATCTATGAAAACCTGATGATCGAATGCAACGTGATCCATCAGGCCTTTGCCGCCGGGGTCACGCGGCTTCTGCAACTGGGGTCAAGCTGCATCTACCCCCGCGCCGTGCCCCAGCCGATGCGCGAGGATGCTCTGCTGACCGGCGTGCTGGAGCCGACGAACGAACCCTATGCCATCGCCAAGATCGCAGGCATCAAGCTTTGCGAAAGCTACAACCGCCAGCACGGCACCGATTACCGCAGCGTGATGCCGACGAACCTCTACGGCCCCGGCGACAACTTCCACCCGGAAAACAGCCACGTCCTGCCGGCCCTGATCCGCCGCTTCCACGAGGCGGCGCAGGCGAACCTTGAGGAAGTAACGATCTGGGGCACCGGCACGCCCCGGCGCGAGTTCCTGCATGTCGACGACATGGCCGAGGCGTCGCTTTACGTGCTCGACCTGCCGAAGGCAGCCTATGACGCCAACACCGATCCGATGCTGAGCCATATCAATGTGGGCACCGGCACGGATGTATCAATCCTGGAACTGGCGCAGATCGTGGCCGGGATCACGGGGTTCCGCGGTGGGATTGCCACCGATCCATCAAAACCCGACGGCACGATTCGCAAGCTGATGGATGTCACCCGTCTGGCCGACATGGGCTGGCGCGCGCGGATCGGGCTGCAGGACGGGATCGCGGAGACCTATCGCTGGTTTCTCGACAACAAGGACAGCTTCCGAAGATAGGCCTCAGGCGTCGTAATACGCCTTGCCATAGGAGGAATAGGCCCCATACCGCCCGCCATAGCCGTAGCGCTTCATCCCCTTGGGATTGATCTGCGACAGGGCAAGACCGGTTACACGCACATTTGCCGTCGCGAACTGATTGAGCGACTCTGCCACCTGAGCGCGTGTCGTCTTGTCCCAGGCCACCGCGAAGATGACCGCATCAACCACCTGACTGACGACACGCGCATCCGGCACGACCAGAACGGGTGGCGTATCGATGATGATGAAATCATAGCGCGCCCGCAATTCGTTCATCAGGTCCTGGAAACGTTCCGAGGAAAAAAGGTCCGCGGCATTGATGGATGATTTCTCACCCATCAGGATATCGATGTCCATGCGCGGGTCGCGCACGATGCAATCCTCAAGCGGATACTGCCCCGTCATCGCGGCGAGCAGACCGCCCTTGGCCATGGGGATGTCGAAGTATTCCCCGAATGTCCGCCTGCGGATATCGGCCTCGAGCAGAAGCACCCGCTTGCCGAGCCCGCCCAGATTATGCGCAAGTGAGATTGAAATCGTCGTCTTGCCCTCGCCGGGAACCGAGGAAGACGCCAGGATCACCTGCGGCGGCTGATCGATATTCGACAGGAGAACCGAGGTGCGCAAGTTCCGCACCGACTCGACCGCAGCCGAGGTCGGCTTGTCATTCAGATAGTCGATCAGTTCAGACCGCTTCTTGATCGGCATGAGCGGGATCTGACCCAGAATGGTCATCCTGGTATCGCGCTCCAGTTCATCCGAGGTCCGATAGCCGTTGTTCAGGAACTGACGGATCAGGACGATGGCGATGCCCGCCATGGCGCCCAGGATAAGAGACAGAGCAAGGATGCGCGATTTCCGCGGTTCAACCAGACCACCTGGCGTTGCCTCGGACAGGACGCGGCTGTCGGCAAGCTGCAACCCACGCTGAACCGAGGTTTCCTTCAACCGGGTCAGGAAGGTGTCGTAGAGCGTGCGCGTCGCTTCGGTCTCGCGCTCCAGCCGTTGCAGATCCAGCAGCTGCTGTGACTGCGTCTCCACGGCCACCGAAAGTTCGTCGAACGCCGCGCTCAAAGCGGCCGCCTGCTGGCGCTGGCGCTGCAGGTTCCCAGTCAACCTGTCGGTCAGCAGATTAGCCCGGCTGTCGAAAAGCTGGCGGGCGTTGGCCGAACCGGCTTCGATATCCTGTACAAGACGCGCCAGGGTCGGATCATCGAACT
>CAZNMV010000449.1:0-2607 GCA_964573835.1 uncultured Aestuariivita sp.
CGGTCCGCGCAGGATAGCCCCCCTGCCCGGCAGCGCAAGACAGCGCTGTTGCGCGCGCGCCCCGCGGCTTCTACTCTGACCCCGTTACGCCCATCCATAAGGGATCTTGTCCATGCCCCGCACTTACCTCGCTGCCGCCTGCGGTCTTCTGATCTGGGCCGGGTCCGCCATGGCCGGGCCACTCAAGCTGGAACCGGCCAACCCGCAACCGGGTTCGGTCAAGCCGGGCCTGTCGGTGAGCTATGCCTTCCCGCCCGACGTCAAGACACTGGCCCAGGCCGAATCGGCGCTCAGAAGTGCAAAGCCCGGCGCGCCGCTTTCCGGGCTCGACCACTGGGATACCGAAGAAGGCCAGCCCACGCTGACCTCGGGTCAGGCGCTGCGCGTGGCGGCCCGCATCAAGGGCTATGTCCGCTTCGACGCGCCCGGGGTCTATGTGATGGACTTCCTGTCCAATGATGGGCTGCGTGCCGAGATCGGCGGCCAGACCGTCGCCGTCATCGACGAACGCCGCCCCTGCGAAACCGGCGATGCGGTCGAGGTCGAGGTCCCCGTCGCGGGCTGGTATCCGGTCGATCTGGTCTATTTCCAGCGGCTCGGCACGGCCTGCCTGCACATGCGCGCAGGCCCCAAGGGTGGCAAGCTCGACTACATGCCCGACAGCGCCTTCGGCTACTGACCGCGCGCCCTTCAGGCGACGCGTCCGCACCCGGGGGCCGCCAGCGCGCGGGCCAGATCGGCGAAGGCGGCCTCGCCCCGGCAGAACCGTGGCGTGCCGGAGCTTCCGTCGCGGCACCAGGCGGCGCATCGCCCCGGCGTCGGGCAGGCAGTGCAGGCGCGCAGGGTGCCGCGCAACTCGACCATGACGCGCGGGGCCCCACCCGGCCCGGGATCGAGCGCGAGATGCCGCAGCATCATGTCATGCGCCGTCAGGCGGCGGGCGCAGTCCGATGCCATCACGTCCAGACAAATTGACATGGTTACCCCTCCCTCTGTCAGCTCATCGTTGCGGTTGCATACGATGGGATACCGGAGGTGGATCACCGGGCGGGGGGATTTTTTTGCCGGGGGGCGATCTGAAGCTGTAGGATGGGTGCTCCGCACCCATCCCCACACCTCAGCTGTCCATCTTGAGCGCCGAGATGAACGCCTCCTGCGGGATGTCCACCTTGCCAAACTGCCGCATCTTCTTCTTGCCGGCCTTCTGCTTGTCGAGAAGCTTGCGCTTCCGCGTCGCGTCGCCGCCGTAACACTTGGCGGTGACATCCTTGCGCAGCGCCGAGAGCGTCTCGCGCGCGATGACCTTGCCGCCGATCGCCGCCTGGATCGGGATCTTGAACATGTGGCGCGGGATCAGGTCCTTGAGCTTTTCAACCATCGCCCGGCCCCGCATCTCGGCCCGGTCGCGGTGAACCATCGTCGAGAGCGCATCGACCGGTTCGTCATTCACGAGGATCTGCATCTTGACGAGGTTGTCCTCGCGGTAGCCGATCACCTGGTAATCGAAGCTGGCATAGCCCTTGGTGACCGACTTGAGCCGGTCGTAGAAGTCGAAGACCACCTCGTTCAGCGGCAGGTCATAGACCACCATCGCGCGCGAGCCCGCATAGGTCAGTTCCTGCTGGATGCCGCGGCGGTCCTGGCAGAGTTTCAGCACGTCGCCGAGGTATTCGTCGGGCACGAGGATCGTCGCCTTGATCCGCGGCTCCTCCATGTGGTCGACATAGGTCAGGTCGGGCATGTCGGCGGGATTGTGCAGTTCGCGCATCTCCCCGTCCTTCATGTAGACGTGATAGACGACAGACGGCGCCGTGGTGATCAGGTCGATATCGTATTCGCGTTCGATCCGGTCGCGGATGACCTCGAGGTGCAGAAGGCCGAGGAACCCGCAGCGGAAGCCGAAGCCCAGCGCGGCGGAAGTCTCCATCTCGAAGGTGAAGGAGGCGTCGTTCAGCGCCAGCTTCTCGATCGCGTCGCGCAGATCTTCGAATTCGGAACTGTCCACCGGAAAGAGGCCGCAGAACACCACCGGGATCGACGGCTTGAAGCCGGGCAGCGGCTTGTCCGCGCCCTTCTTCTCATGCGTGATCGTGTCGCCCACGCGCGTGTCGCGCACCTGCTTGATGGATGCGGTCAAAAACCCGATCTCGCCGGGGCCGAGTTCGTCCACAGGCTGCATCGCCGGGCGGAAGACGCCAAGCCGGTCGACGCCATAGCGCGCGCCGGTCTGCATCATCTTGATCTGGTCGCCCTTGCGCAGGACGCCGTCCATGATCCGCACCAGCACGACGACGCCGAGATAGCTGTCATACCAGCTGTCCACCAGCATCGCCTTGAGCGGTGCGCTCGCGTCGCCCTTGGGCGCGGGCAGGCGGTGAACGATGGCCTCGAGCGTTTCGTGAATGCCGATGCCGGTCTTGGCCGACACCAGCATCGCATCCTTCGCGTCGATGCCGATCACGTCCTCGATCTGTTCGCGCACGCGGTCGGGCTCGGAGGCGGGCAGGTCGATCTTGTTGAGGACCGGCACGATCTCGTGGTCGGCATCGATCGCCTGATAGACATTGGCCAGCGTCTGCGCCTCGACCCCTTGGGTGCTGTCCACGA
>CAZNMV010000450.1:0-2581 GCA_964573835.1 uncultured Aestuariivita sp.
CGGCGATCGAGCCGTTGCGCATGATCTGGTATTCCTTGTCGGTCAGCGTCAGCGCCGGGGCCACGGTGATCGAGTCGCCGGTGTGGACGCCCATCGGGTCCACGTTCTCGATGGAGCAGACGATGATGGCGTTGTCGGCACGGTCGCGCACCACCTCCATCTCGTATTCCTTCCAGCCGAGCAGGCTTTCGTCGATCAGGATCTGGGCGACGGGCGACGCTTCGAGCCCGCGGCGGCACATTTCGAGATAGTCGTCGCGGTTGTAGGCCACGCCGCCGCCGGTGCCGCCGAGGGTGAAGGCGGGGCGGATGATGGCGGGCAGGCCGATGTCGTCGAGCGCGGCGGCGGCGTCCTGCACGCCGCGGGCGATGTCGAAACGGCCATTGGCGCCCTTGGGGGCCGAAACGATGGTGGCGCGCGGGTTTTCAAGGCCGATGCGGTCCATCGCCTCGCGGAACAGCTTGCGGTCTTCGGCCATCTCGATGGCTTCGCGGCGCGCACCGATCATCTCGACCCCGAATTTTTCGAGGACGCCCATTTCCTCGAGTGCGAGGGACGTGTTCAGGCCGGTCTGGCCGCCCATCGTGGGCAGCAGCGCGTCGGGGCGTTCCTTTTCGATGATCTTGGCGACGATCTCGGGCGTGATCGGTTCGATATAGGTGGCGTCGGCCAGGCCCGGGTCGGTCATGATCGTCGCTGGGTTCGAGTTGACGAGGATGACGCGGTAACCTTCCTCTTTCAGCGCCTTGCAGGCCTGGGCACCCGAGTAATCGAACTCGCAGGCCTGCCCGATGACGATGGGGCCGGCACCGATGATCATGATGGACTTGATATCGGTTCTTTTCGGCATGGTGTCACCTGTGGCAAGGGGCGCACCCCCGCGCGCCCAAATTGTCCCGCGTTATAGGGATGGGGACCAAAGGTGCAAGGGGGCGAAGACCTGCACCCGCGATGCGCGTCGGATTTGCGTATTTGGGACGAGAAGAAGGGGGGAGGTGGCGCGCCGGGGGTATGTGTCATTTTTTGTTGACATTCCGCGCGGGCGGGCGCCGCTGGCCAGGCCGACGACCGACCCTTCAACCTCATTTTTCCTCATATTTTCCGATTTTTCGGCCTTTGATTCATGTCAAGTAAGATTGACAGGTTGCGTGCCAGACTGCGGCGAAAGGGGAGATGCACCATGCGCATTCTGTTTGTTCATCCGAACTACCGGTCCGGCGGCGCCGAAATCGCCGGGACATGGCCGCCCGCATGGGTCGCCTATCTGACGGGCCATCTGCGGCGCGCGGGGTTCGACGACATCCATTTCATCGACGCGATGACCGACAATGTGTCTGACGAAGACCTTGGCCCCCGCATCGCCGCGCTGAAGCCCGACGTGGTGGGCGTGACCGCGATCACCCCGTCGATCTACCGCGCCGAGGATGTGCTGAAACTGGCGCAGACCCATGCACCGCAAGCGGTGCGGATGCTGGGCGGGGTGCACGCGACCTTCATGTACAAGCAGGTCCTGTCCGAGGCGCCGTGGGTCGATGTGATCGTGCGCGGCGAGGGCGAGGAGATTTGCACCGAACTGATGCTGGCTATCCAAGATGGGCGCTGGCCTGCGGACAAGCACAAGATCAAGGGTCTGGCCTTCATGGAGGGTGACCAGATCGTCGCGACCCCGGCGGCGAGCACGGTCAAGGATCTGTCCAAGATCAAACCCGACTGGACCGTTCTGGAGTGGTCGAAATACATCTACATCCCGCTGGGCACGCGCGTGGCGATCCCCAACCTTGCGCGCGGCTGTCCCTTCACCTGTTCCTTCTGTTCCCAGTGGAAGTTCTGGCGCGACTACCGCGTGCGTGATCCCAAAGACGTGGTGGACGAGATCGAGGATCTGGTCGAAAACCACGGCGTCGGCTTCTTCATCCTTGCGGACGAGGAACCCACCATCAACAAAAAGAAATTCGTCGCCTTCTGTCAGGAACTGATCGACCGGGGCCTGCCGGACAAGGTCAAGTGGGGCATCAACACCCGCGTGACCGATATCTACCGCGACCGCGATCTGCTCAAGTTCTACCGCAAAGCGGGTCTGGTGCACGTGTCCCTTGGCACCGAGGCCGCGGCACAGATGAAGCTCGACATCTTCAACAAGGAAACCAAGGTCGACGAGAACAAGACCGCGATCCGCCTCTTGCGCGAGGCCGACATTCTGGTTGAGGCGCAGTTCATTGTGGGGCTGGATAATGAGACCCCCGAAACGCTGGAAGAGACCTACCAGATGGCGTGGGACTGGCAGCCCGATCTGGCGAACTGGTCGATGTACACGCCGTGGCCCTTTACGCCCTTGTTTCAGGAGTTGAAGGATCAAGTCGAAGTCTTTGATTTCAGTCGATATAACTTTGTTACACCCATTATGAAACCTGCCGCGATGGAACGCGGAGAATTGCTTGACGGCGTGATGAACAATTACCGCCGGTTCTACATGAAAAAGGCGCTGTTCCACTATCCGTGGCGCGGCACCGGGTTCCGGCGGAGGTATCTGCTGGGCTGTCTTTACGCCTTCCTCAAGGCCGGTGTGGGGCGCACGTTCTAC
>CAZNMV010000451.1:0-2581 GCA_964573835.1 uncultured Aestuariivita sp.
CTGCTGGTGATCTGGATCGGCGCGGCGCTGGTGCTGGCGCTTCTGGCCTGGCGGTGGTCGGCGCTGCTGACCGCCACGCTGAACCCCGATCTGGCCCATGCCGCGGGCATCGATCCGCGGCGCGAACAATTGGTGCTGACCTTCGCGCTGGCGGTCGTCGTGGCCGTGGCGATCAAGGTGGTGGGCGTGCTGCTGATCGCGGCGCTGCTGATCATACCGGCGGCCGCCGCGCGGGCCTTCGCCGACACGCCGGAACGGATGGGCGTCTTCGCCGCGCTGATCGGGATGACCTCGGCGCTGGCCGGGCTCTGGGCGTCCTATACCTTCGACACGCCCACGGGGCCGAGCATCGTCTGCGTCGCCGCCTTGTGCTTCGCTCTGGCGGGGATCGCGCGGATGGCGACGCGTCAGAAGGCCTGACCGATCCGGCCCCGGTTTTCCCCCACCTGACCGCGGTGCATCAGGATGTGGTCGAGGATCACGCAGGCCATCATCGCCTCGCCCACCGGCACCGCGCGGATGCCGACGCAGGGGTCGTGGCGGCCTTTGGTGACGATCTCGGTCTCGGCGCCCGCCTTGGTGATGGTGCGACGCGGTGTGAGGATAGAGCTTGTTGGTTTCACCGCAAAGCGCACCACGACGTCCTGTCCTGTCGAGATGCCGCCGAGGATGCCGCCCGCGTGGTTCGAGGAATAGCGCGGCTGGCCGTCATCGCCGAGGGTGATCTCGTCGGCATTGGCCTCGCCCGTCAGGCGCGCGGCCGCCATGCCGTCGCCGATTTCGACGCCCTTCACCGCGTTGATGCTCATCATCGCCGCCGCGAGATCGGTGTCGAGCTTGCCGTAGACCGGCGCGCCCAGACCCGCGGGCATGCCCTGCGCCACCACTTCGATCACCGCGCCGACGCTGCTGCCCGACTTGCGCAAGCCGTCGAGGTAACCCGCCCAATCCGCGGCCGCCTGCGCGTCGGGGCACCAGAAGGGGTTGCGGTCGATTTCGTTCCGGTCAAAGCGGGCGCGGTCGATGTCGTGTTCGCCCATGGCGACCATGTAGCCGGTGATGGTCAAGCCCGGCGCCAGCGCGCGGATCGCCTCGCGGGCCAGCCCGCCCGCCGCGACGCGCGCCGCGGTTTCGCGCGCGCTTGACCTGCCGCCGCCGCGATAGTCGCGGATGCCGTATTTCTGCCAATAGGTGATGTCGGCGTGACCGGGGCGGAATTTCTCGGCGATGTCGCCGTAATCCTTCGACCGCTGGTCGGTGTTCTCGATCATCAGCTGCACCGGCGTGCCGGTGGTCTGCCCTTCGAACACGCCCGACAGGATGCGCACCTCGTCCGCTTCGCGCCGCTGGGTGGTATAGCGGTTCTGCCCCGGTTTGCGCCGGTCAAGCCAGTGCTGGATCATGGATTCGTCTATGGCGACGCCCGGCGGGCAGCCATCCACCGTCGCGCCAAGCGCGGGCCCATGGCTTTCGCCCCAGGTGGTGACGCGGAACATCCGTCCGAAAGTGTTGAAGGACATGGGGCGCTTCCCTTTGGTCCGTGGTTCCTGCGGGAATACGGGGGACGGCGCGCGATGCCAAGGTCTAACGTCTGGACCGCCGCCGAGGCTGCCCCTAACGTCGCGGTCGATGCTTCGCTATGCGCTCAAACGCCTTGTCTCGCTGATCGTCAGCCTGGCCGTGGCCAGTCTGGTGATCTTCTTCGTGATCGAGGTGGCGCCCGGCGATCCCGCCCAGTTCATGCTGGGGATGAACGCCCAGCCCGACACCGTGGCGGCCCTGCGGGCCGAGCTTGGCCTAGATGTCCCGAAGTGGGAGAGGTATCTGAATTGGGTCGGCGGCATGCTGACGGGGGATTTCGGCACCTCGTATACCTATCGCACGCCGGTCGCCGACATGGTGGCGGACCGGCTTTGGGTGTCGCTGCCGCTGGCAATCTATGCGCTGACGATTTCGACGCTGATCGCGTTCGCGGCAGGCATCTATGCCGCCGCGCGGCGAGGGCGGGCGGGGGATGTCGCGGTGATGGGGGCAACGCAGCTGGGCGTGGCGATCCCGAATTTCTGGTTCGCGATGATGCTGGTCTTGGTCTTCGCCATCAACCTGCGCTGGTTCAGCGCGGGCGGCTTCGCCGGGTGGGACAAGGGGGTCTGGGCGGGGCTGCATTCGCTGACGCTGCCTGCCATCGCGCTGGCGCTGCCGCAGGCGGCGATCCTTGCCCGCGTGATGCGGTCGTCGCTTCTGGATATCCTGGGCGAGGATTTCATGCGCACCGCCCGCGCCAAGGGGCTTTCACGGCGGCAGGCGTTGTGGCGGCACGGGGTGCGGAATGCGCTGATCCCGGTGCTGACGATCATCGGGCTGCAATTCGCCTTCCTCATGGCCGGGGCGATCATCATCGAACAGGTCTTCTACCTTCCCGGCCTTGGCCGCCTGATCTTCCAGTCGATCAGCGCGCGCGACCTGATCGTGGTGGAATCGGTCGTCATGCTGCTGGTCTTTGCCGTGATCGTGGTGAACTTCCTGGTCGATCTGGCCTATGCCGCCGTCGATCCAAGGCTGAGGTCGCGGACATGAGGCG
>CAZNMV010000452.1:0-2578 GCA_964573835.1 uncultured Aestuariivita sp.
AACTCCCGACCCACTGATTACAAATCAGTTGCTCTACCAGCTGAGCTATAGGGGCACGCCGCGTTCTCTAGCAATCTTGTCCGCCCGCGGCAAGATATTCAGCGCGTGCGCAACATCTGCCGGGCGACAAGCGCCACGGCCATCAGACTGACCGCTATGATCAGGATCGCCGAAGGTGCCGCGTCGGCGATCTTCTCCAGCGTCGCCTGCTCATGCGCCCGTGTCGCCAGCGTGTTGAAGTTGAACGGGCGAAGAAGAAGCGTTGCGGGCAGTTCCTTCACGCAATCGACGAACACCAGAAGCAGCGCTGTCGCGACCGAACCGCGGATCAACGGGGCATAGACCCGCCGCAGCGTGCCCCCGGCTGTCTGCCCCAGGGTGCGCGCCGCCAGCGGCAAACTCGGCGCCACGCGCCCCATGGCCGCATCCGCCGCGCCCTCGGCAATCGCGAAGAAACGCACTGCATAGGCATAGATGATCACCGCAGCGCCTCCCGTCAGCATCAACCCGGGATCCGCCCCCGTCACTACCAGAACCGCGTCCGCCAGCGCATTGTCGAAGGCCGCCAGCGGGATCAGGAGACCCACGGCCAGAACCGCACCCGGCGCGGCATAACCGATCGTCGTCACCGGCAATAGCAGGCGCGGCACGTCGCTGCGGGTCAGCCGCGCCCCGTAGACCACGAACAGCGCCGCCAGCACCGTGACCGCAGCCGCGCCGCCTCCCACCGCGACCGTGTTCATCAACGCCTGGCCCAGCCCCGGCGCCAGCCAGCGTTCGGGCCGGGTCAGCGCGTGACTGGCCAGCACCGCGACCGGGAGAACGAAACCAGCGGCAACAGGCAGCGCGCAAAACAGCGTGACGGCCCAGGCCAGACGTCCTTTCAGAGACACCACCGGCATGTCGCGCTCACTTCTCGACATGCGGTAGAACCGGCTGTTCCGCCGACTCACCTTCTCCAGCGCCACCAGCGCCAGGATCATCGCCAGGATCACGCAGGCGATCTGCGCCGCACCGCCCGCATTCCCAGCCTCCAGCCAGACCGAGAAGATGCCCGTGGTCAGCGTCTGCACGCCAAAGAAATCCACCGTCCCGAAATCGTTGACGGTTTCCATCATCACGATGGCTGTGCCGGCCGCGATCGCCGGCCGCGCCAGCGGCACTCCGATCGCCCAGAACCGCCGGAACGCCTTTGCTCCCAAAGCGCGGGCCACCTCGTGCGCACTGCCCGATTGCTCGCGGAATCCGGCGCGCGCCAGAAGGTAGACATAAGGGTACAGCGAGAACGTCAGAACAAAGATCGCGCCGTAGCGCGATCTTATATCGGGGAAAAAATAGTCCCGAGCGCTGGTCCAGCCGAACATTGCGCGCAGCCCCGTCTGCACCGGCCCCGCATATTCCAGAAAATCCACCAGCGCATAGGCCCCAAGGTATCCCGGCACAGCCAGGGGGCATAACAGCGCCCATTCCAGCCACTTCTTCCCCGGAAAGGCGTACATCACGACCAGCCAGGCCGTCAGCGTGCCGATCACCGCCGACAAGCTGCCGACCCAGACCATGACCACCAGCGTGTTCGAGGCATAGCGCGGCAGGCTGGTGGACATAAGATGCCCCCAGATGTTCTCTGTCGGATGAAAGGCGATCCAGACGACCGACAGGATCGGCATCAGCACCAAAGCCGCGATCATAATCGCGCCGACGGACCAACGGCTTGGAAGGCCCGGCATCGCGAGGCGCGGTAGTTGAGTCTTTTCGTCGGTCATCTCTCCGCACCTCTAGTGCGAAACGGGTTTCCCTGTCCAGTGACCGCGGCTATCCTGTCGCTCAAGAGCAGGCAAAAAAACAGACGCAGGCCCATGAACATCGTCTTCCACCTCGGCGTGCACTGCACCGACGGCGGTCTGCTGATGCGTTCGCTTCTCCAGAACCGCGCGGCGCTTGCCGAAGACGGCATCGGCGTGCCTGGGCCACTGCGCTACCGCGAACTGCTGGGCGAGACGTCCACCAGCCTTCGCGGCGACGTCGCACCGCCCGAGACCGAGGCCCTGATCCTGTCGAGGATCGCGCCGGCACCCGACACTGAACGCGTGGTGCTTTCGAACGAGAACTTCCTGTGCCGCTCCCAGGTCGCGCTCGGCCGCGACTGCCTTTACCCCAAGGCGATGAAGTCGGCCTGGCTGCGCAACTGCGTACCGTCTCACGACGTCGAATTCGCCATCGCGCTTCGAAACCCGGCCTGCTTCCTGCCGGATCTGGTCGCCGGACATGGCGGCCCTCCCCCGCCCCACGACATGCTCGCCGAGGGTGTCTTTCTGGACGACCTGCTCTGGTCCGATGTTATCTGGCGGATCGCCGAGGCCAATCCCACGAGCCGCATCACCGCCTGGTGCCACGAGGACACGCCCTTCATCTGGCCTCAAATCCAGCGCGAGCTGACCGGGCTCGATCCGACCCGTACCCTCGATGGTGGCCTCGACATGGCCGAAACCATCATGACATCCGAAGGCTATGCCCGTCTGACGGGCTTTCTCGAAAGCCGGAACGTGGGCACCGAAGACAGGCGCCGCCGCGCCATCGC
>CAZNMV010000453.1:0-2572 GCA_964573835.1 uncultured Aestuariivita sp.
CCCATTGGTCGGATCCGCCGAACTGCACGAGGCAGCCATAGCGGCGGTTCAGTTCGAGGAAGTCATAGGCCTGCAGGATCATGTAGTTGAATTCGAGAAACGACAGCGATTGTTCGCGGTCGAGGCGCGACTTCACGGATTCAAAAGACAGCATCCGGTTGACGCTGAAATGCCGCCCGATGTCGCGCAGGAAGTCGAGATAGTTCAGATCGTCGAGCCATTCGGCATTGTTGAGCATGAGCGCGCCGGTGGGGCTGTCGTCGTAGCTGAGGTATTTGGCGAAGACCTGCTTGATCCCGGCGATGTTGCCGTCGATCTGCGCGGGTGTCAGCAGCGGGCGTTCCTCGGCCCGGAAGGAGGGATCGCCCACCTTGGTCGTGCCGCCGCCCATCAGCGTGATGGGCTTGTGGCCGGTCTTCTGCAGCCAGCGCAGCGTCATGATCTGGATGAGCGAGCCCACATGCAGCGACTTCGCGGTCGCGTCGAACCCGATATAGCCCGGCACCACGCCCGCGATCAGCGCCTCGTCCAGGCCCTGGTAATCGGTGCAGTCGGCGAGAAAGCCGCGCTGCATCATGACGGCCATGAAGTCGGATTTCGGGTGGTAGGTCATGTCTTGCCTCGGGCTCGTGTTCGGCGGAGTGTATAGGGGGCGGTCAGGCAAAGGAAAAGGCCATGAATAAGGCCAGGGCAGGCGGCCCGCTGCGGGCGTTGGGCGCGATGAGCGGCACGTCTCTCGACGGGGTCGACGCGGCGGTGGTGGAAACGGACGGGCATGCGATTCTCGGGTTCGGGGCGACGGGCTATCGTCCCTATGCGCCCGAGGACCGCGCGGTGCTGCGTCGGGCGCTGGGGCTCTGGGCCGGACCGGGCGTGGAGGAGGCGGCCCAGGTGGTGGGCGCGGCCCATGCCGCGCTTCTGTCAGAGTTCGGGGGTGTCGATCTGGTCGGGTTTCATGGCCAGACGCTGGCACACGAGCCGCGCGGGCGGGGCACCCTGCAGACGGGCGACGGCGCGTGGCTGTCCGAGGCGCTGGGTCTGCCAGTGGTCTGGGACTTCCGAAGCGACGACGTTGCCTTGGGGGGCGAGGGTGCGCCGCTGGCGCCCTTCTTCCATTTCGCCTGCGCGAAATGGGCGGGCCTGACAGAGCCGGTCGCCTTCCTGAACCTGGGCGGTGTGGGCAACATCACCTATGTCGATCCGCGCCTTGACGCGCCCGAGGCGCCGGGGGCCTGCCTTGCCTTCGACACCGGGCCTGCCAACGCGCCGCTGGACGATTTCATGACCGAACGCTTCGGGCGGACGATGGACGAGGATGGCAGGCTGGCGCGTGCCGGACGGGTTGAGGAGGGCGCGCTGGAGCTGTTCCTGAGTGAATCCTATTTCTCAAGAATACCCCCCAAGTCACTGGATCGTAACGATTTTGGAGAGATGATCGGGCTGGTTCGCGAATTGCCCGATGCGGATGCCGCGGCGACGCTGACCGCGATGGTGGCGGCCGCTGTCCTTCAGGGAATGGAACATCTGCCGGCGACGCCCGCACGTGTGCTGGTCACCGGCGGCGGGCGGCGCAATCCGGTGCTGATGGACATGCTGGGCGCGGCGCTAGACCCGGCGGTCGCGCCGGTCGAGGCGGTTGGGCTCGATGGCGACATGCTCGAGGCGCAGGCTTTCGCCTATCTGGCGGTGCGGGTGCTGCGGGGGCTGCCGACGTCGTGCCCGTCGACGACGGGGGTGCGCGCGCCCGTGGGTGGCGGGATCGTCAGCCGACCGTCGGGATCGTGAAGCCCGGGGGTGCGAGGGTGAAGCCCGGAAAGCGGAAGCCGGGGGCGACCACGCAGCTTATCAACGTGTAGTCCCCGGTGCTGCGCGCGGTCTGCCAGTGATCCTTCGGTACCACGATCTGGGGGGTGCCGCGGGTCAGGTCGGCGGTCAGGATGTGGTCAGTCGCGGGGCCTGCGTCTGTTTCGCTGAGCGACAGGACCAGATCGGCGCCGCCGTGCCAGAGCCAGATTTCATCGGCATCGACGCGGTGCCAGTGGCTGACCTCGCCCGCCTTCAGCAGGAAATGGATGCAGGTGGCGTGCGCCCGGCCGGGGGCCGGGGCCTCCCATGTCTGGCGGTAATGGCCACCTTCGGGGTGCGGTTGCAGGCCCAGCCGGGCGATGATGTCGTCTGCGGTCATGGGGTGAAAGTAGCGCCGCGACCGTCAGGCGCAAGCGGGCTTGCGGATGGGGGCGCCTTCGGGTCAGTTGGGCCGCATGGGTCAGCGCATCGTCATCATCGGGGCAGGGATCATCGGCGCGGCGGCGGCGTTCCGGCTGCAGCAGGCGGGCCATGAGGTCACCTTGATCGAAGCTGGCGCGCCGGGGGGCGGGGCGACGGGGCGGTCCTTCGGCTGGATCAATGCGAGCTTTCATCACGACGCGGCGCATTTCGCCTTGCGCGCCGAGGGGATCGCGGCCTGGCAGCGGCTGGGCCTGCCCGGGGTGTCCTGGCCCGGTTGCCTGTGGTTCGAGGAGGAGGGGGACGCTTTCACGTTCTTCCGCAACCGTCTGACAGAATTTGATTA
>CAZNMV010000454.1:0-2566 GCA_964573835.1 uncultured Aestuariivita sp.
CATAGCCCGGGTGCACCGCCTCGGCGCCGGACTTGCGGATCGCCTCCATCACCTTGTCGATCACGATATAGGACTGGTTCGCCGGCGGCGGGCCGATATGGACCGCTTCGTCGGCCATGCGCACATGCAGAGCATGCGCGTCGGCGTCCGAATAGATGGCGACGGTGGATATCCCCATCTTGCGGGCGGTCTTGATGACGCGGCAGGCGATTTCGCCACGGTTGGCGATCAGGATCTTCTTGAACATGCGGTGTCCCTTGTCTTGAAAACGCGCGAACGCAAAACGCCGCGGGCGGGGATGTTCCCGCACACGGCGCATGGCGTCAGATTTCGGTGAGACCGGGCGCGCGGCCCGGTCAGATCAGCATTTGCCCGGGTTCTGCTGGCAGAACAGGATGTTCGCGCCCGCCCCGATGGCCGCTCCGGCCAGGAGGTTGCCGTTGATGACCGCAGCGGTGCCCGCCCCGGCCACACCGCCCACAATCGCCTGTTCGCCGACGGTGTCGCCGCAGGCTGCCAGCCCGCCGCACAGTGCCAGTCCAAGCACCATTTTCCTGATATACATGCTGCCCATCCTTGTATCGGTTCGTTGCCTGATGCGACTAGAACTGCCATGTCGGCACGAATACGCAAGCAGAATATGGAAGAGTGGCGGATTTCCGCGATCCGCCGCCGGGTCATCCGACCCACGAAGGTGGCGGGCGGAACAACGTGAGACACGCCGCTCCGCCCGCCCAAGGAAGGGGTAGGGATCGGGTTACGCACAGCCCCGTCAGGAAGGGAACCTCGGGGGCTGACATCCACAGTGACCGTCCGCGCGCCTTGCGCCAAGCGGCATCGCCGCACAGGGCCGATCTGGGCCAATTCGCGCCGATCCGCGCGGGTCATGTGCACGAAACCGCCCATCAGTCCGCGAACGCATCCGGGAAGGACGCCCGCGCGACCTGTTCGTCGATGACCAGAAGCGCCTCATAGCTCATCGGATCGAAGGGGTCTTCGACGGCGACCACCTCGCGCCCGAACAGCCAGCTCAGCCTTCCTGCGTCGAGATTGCCGCGTTCGAAGGGTTCATCGCCGAACTGCGCCCAGAGTGCCGCCATGAACGCTGTATCGGCCATCCGGTCCACCGCCCTGCGGTCGGCGAAGCGTTCGCGCCGGACCAGCGGCGTGACCCCGCGCGGGTTGGCGCGGCGGATGGTGAACTGGAAATCAGTGCCGGTGAGGCGTCCGGGAAAGCCGCGATGCTTCAGCATGGGCGCACCCCGGACAGGTGCGGGGCCGGGACGGGCCGCGGG
This sequence comes from uncultured Aestuariivita sp., assembly GCA_964573835.1. Lineage (GTDB taxonomy): Bacteria > Pseudomonadota > Alphaproteobacteria > Rhodobacterales > Rhodobacteraceae > JAGYKE01. Next base: position 1,296 of record CAZNMV010000454.1, read on the forward strand.
GCCCATCCCGGGGTGAGCTAACATGTATTTTCCCAGGGGGTCCGGCACGACCCAAAAACGGTGGGGGGTGACGACCACGAACTCTTCCGTCTGACGGGCACAGGCGGACACGGCGACCAAGAGGCCGACCATGGCAACCAGCTTGAGGGTATGAGACATCTGTTTCTCCTGACGTCTGTTTTACTGATTAACGGGCCCGAAGGCCCGCCCTGCCTCATTTTCGAGGTAAGGTTCACTTGGGTAAACCTTGGGCGCAAACTACAGGAAAACGCAGGGAAAAGATATCCACAACCTACGCCCTGCACGGGATGTGGCGCGGAAGCCGCAACCAGAGCGCGACCTGAGCTTCGCAGCGCAAGATGTTGTGGCATCGTCAGAACTCCTCCCAGATGCAGAGCCCGTCTTCAAGGCGGAAGACGTCGAAGAACTGTGTTGCATCGGGGTTGGTCTCGCCAAAGGCGAGTTCGCGGTCCGACAGGGAAATCACGATGCGCTCGGGTCTCAGCCCCTGCGCTTCGGCATAGGGCGATGCGATCTCGCGGCACAGATGCTCCATGTCCTGCGCCGCCGCGACCGGGGCGACCGTGCCGCCGTCGCGCGCAATGGCGGGCGCCAGGAAGCGGAACCGCAGCCAGGGCGCGCCGGTCGCCTCGTCGATCAGGATTTCCCGCAACGTGACCATCTGCCCCGACGGCACGGCATAATCATTCTGGGAAGCCGCGGGCGCGGCGGACAGCATCAACAGGGCGGCCAAGACGCAGCCCCGGCCCCGCAAGCGGGCTCCTCCTGCCGGGGCTGCGAATCGCGTGCACGCGGCACGCGTGTCCTGTTGACGCGGCGTCATCATGGGGCGGATTCGTCCTGCGTGTCAAACGCGGCCGGAGACGTGATCTCGATCAGCTCCATGTCGTCGGAATGGCGCACCTCGCGGTGCCTGATTCCCGGCGGCTGCAGCACGCAGGACCCTGCGCGCAGCACCTGTTCGCCCTGCCCTTCATAATCGAAGACGACCCAGCCCTTGGTCACATAGACCATCTGGAAATCGAGATCATGCGAATGCCAGGCCCCGGGGCTTTCCATCCCCGGCACCGCGCGGATCACATGCGCGCCGAACTTGCCCTGCGTCGCGCCCTCGATCCCCAGATCACGGTATTCGAAGAAGGCGCGCAGGCCCTGGCCCACGAACTTTCCGTCATCGGCATGCGCGATGGTGAAGGCCTGGTTCTTCCAGAGCTGGGTCATCCTCTCCTCAGTAGGCCGGGCTTCAGCCC
>CAZNMV010000455.1:0-2565 GCA_964573835.1 uncultured Aestuariivita sp.
AGGTGGAGCCCGACCGCGACTGCGCGGTGCGGCTGGCCCGGGCGTGCAACGATTTCCTGGCCGGACAGATGGCACGGCGGCCCGATCGCTACGGCGGGTTCGCGCATCTGGCGATGCAGGACCCGGCGGCGGCGGCGGACGAGCTGGAACGCTGCGTGCGCGACCTGGGCATGAAGGGCGCGATGATCAACGGCCAGACCGGCGGCACCTACCTCGACGACGACCGCTACGAGGTGTTCTGGGAACGGGTGTCGGCGCTGGAGGTGCCGATCTACATTCATCCCAACAACCCGCCGGAACAGGCGGCGATGTATGCCGGTCATCCCGAGCTCTGGGGGCCGGTCTGGTCCTGGACGGTGGAAACGGCCACCCACGCGCTGCGGCTTGTGCTGTCGGGCGTCTTCGACCGGCACCCCGGCGCGCGGCTGATCCTGGGCCACCTGGGCGAGACGCTGCCCTTCCTGATGTGGCGGCTGGACAGCCGCTGGGACATCTCGAACCGAGGCGAGATGCGGCTGGACCTGCCGCCGTCCGAGTATTTCAAGCGCAACATCTGGGTCACGACCTCGGGCATGTGCGCCGACGCGCCCTTGCGCTGCTCGGTGGACATGATGGGCGTGGACAGAGTGCTGTTTTCCGTCGACTATCCCTTCGAACGGGCCGACGAGGCGGGCGAATGGATCGAGGCCGCCGAGTTGACGGACGCGGAGCGCGCCGCGATCTGCCATGGAAACGCCCGCGCTCTGATGGGGATGTGACGCCGATGCTGACACTTTACCACGCGATATCGAGCGTCTGCTCGGTCAAGGTGCGGGTCGGGCTGGCCGAGATGGGGCTGGCCTATGACGAACACGTGCTGGACCTGCAGGCGGGCGACCAGAGCGACCCGGCGTATCTGAAGCTGAACCGCGATGCCGTGGTGCCGACGCTGGTCGACGACGGGCTGGTGGTGGTGGAATCGAGCCTGATCCTCGAATACCTCGACCGGGTGCACAACGGCGGGGCGCTGATGCCGCAGGGCGGCGCGGCCGAGGTGACGGCGCGGCACTGGCTGTTGCGCTGCATTGGCATACACGACGCGATCAACTCGCTGACCTTCTCGACCGCGAACCGCGACCAGATCCTGGCCAGCCGGACGCCCGAGGAGATCGCGGCCTCGATCGCCAAGATGCCCAATCCGGCGATGCGGGCCAAGCGGCGGGACCTGCTGGAGAACGGGCTGGCGTCCGAGCATGTGGGGCAGGCGCTGCTGACGATGCGCCGGACGCTGGGCGACATGGAGGCGGCGCTGGCGACGGGCGACTGGATGGGCGGCGCGGCGTTCGGGATCACCGATATCGCGGTGATCGCCTATATCGACCGAGTGGAGCGGCTGGGTTTTGGCGCGATGTGGGAGGGCGGCCGCGTGGGCGACTGGCTGGCCGCGATGCAGGCGCGGGACAGCTATGGCACCGAGGTCGCGGGGCGCATCCCGGCGGCGGTGGCCGAGGCCATGCGGCGCGCCGGGTCCGCCCATGCCGACGAGGTGGTGACGCGGTTCCGGGCAGTGGCGGGCTGACGCCCGCCGCCGTGCGCGTGGTCAGAAGGCGACGCGGTCGTCGCCCTTGAGGTCGAGGATTTCTCGCGCCTCGTCCGGGGTGGCGATGTCGTGGCCCAGTTCCTCGACGATGCGGCGGATCTTGGCGACCTGCTGGGCGTTGTTTTCGGCCAGCACGCCGCGCGAGATGAAAAGCGAATCCTCCAGCCCCACGCGCACGTTGCCGCCCATCTGGCTGGCGGTGGTGGCCATCGGGATCTGCGCCGCGCCGGCGGCAAGGATCGACCAGCGGTAGTCGTCACCGAAAAGCTTGTCGGCGGTGCGCTTCATGAACACCAGGTTGTCGATGTCGGCGCCGATGCCGCCGAGGATGCCCATCACGAACTGGATGAAGATCGGCGCCTTGAAGAGCCCGATGTCCATGCAGAAGCGCAGGTTGTAGAGGTGGCCGACGTCGTAGCACTCATGCTCGAACTTGACGTTGTGGGGGGCCAGCGTCGTCGCGGCCTCCTGAATGTCGCGGAAGGTGTTGCGGAAGATGTTGCCGTCGGAGTTGGCGACGTAGTCCTTTTCCCAGTCGAATTTCCAGCTGTCGTAGCGCCGGGCGAGCGGGTGGAAGGAAAAGTTCATCGAACCCATGTTCATCGAGCACATCTCGGGCGAGAAGGTCTTGGTGGGCAGGATGCGGTCCTGGATGGACAGGGTCAGCGACCCGCCGGTCGAGATGTTCACCACGCTGTCGGTGGCCTGCTTGATCCGGCCCAGGAAGGGACGGAAATCCTCGGGATCGACCGAGGGCGCGCCGGTTTCGGGGTTGCGCGCGTGCAGGTGCAGGATCGAGGCGCCGGCCTCGGCCGCGGCGATGGCCTGGCTTGCGATGTCGTCGTAGCTGTAGGGCAGCGCGTCCGACATGGTGGGCGTGTGGATCGCGCCGGTGACGGCGCATGTGATGATCGTCTTGGGTTTCTTGGCCATGTGTCCTTTTCCTATTTCCGGCGCTCGACCCGGTAGCCGAGCGCGAACAATCG
>CAZNMV010000456.1:0-2563 GCA_964573835.1 uncultured Aestuariivita sp.
GATTTCTACGCCGCGCTCGAACGGCAATACGGCGTGCCCGCGGGCGTGATCATCGCCATCCACGGGATGGAGACCGCCTTCGGCGGCTTCATGGGCGACAGTTCGGTCGTCTCGGCCATCGTGACCCTGACCTATGATTGCCGCCGGTCGGATTTCTTCCGCCCACATGCCATCGGCGCGCTCAAGCTGGTCGATCAGGGCGCGATCACCGGCGCGACCAAGGGCGCCAAGCATGGCGAACTGGGCCATACCCAGTTCCTGCCCGGCAACGCGCTGACCTATGGCATCGACGCCAATGGCGACGGGCGGGTCGATTTCTACGATCAGGCCGATGCGCTGGCCTCGACCGCGAATTTCCTGCGGGCCAAAGGCTGGCGCCCCGGTCTCGGCTATCAGCCGGGGGAACCCAATTTCGAAGCGATCCGCGCCTGGAACGCCGCGTCAGTCTATCAGCAGGCCATCGCCATCATGGCGGCCCAGATCGACCGCTGACGCCCCGCGCGCATTGTTTCGCCCCCGGCGTCAAAATCACCCCGAGCGCGCGATTGCCCACGCGATGCACGGTTTGCGCCATCTTTCGGGCGTCATTCCCGGCTAGCAACAGGTTTGACACGAGTTTTCATGACAGGAACTGCCCCATGGCGGAGTCCCGACATTTCCATGCCGCGCTGTGCGGGCCGGACCGGTTTTCACACGATGTCACCCGGATCACATCGCTCGCGCGGCGGGTGCTGACGGATCAGGGGATCGCGATCCTGGACGACGGCGCGCGCCCCGGCGATGTCCGGACCTCCGCCTTCCGCCTGAATGTCCGGTCTGTCCCGGCGCCGGAAAGCCTGACCGCCCGCATTGTCCTGAGGCTGACGCCCGAGACGGTGTCGCGCGACCCCTACCTCGCGCCCGATCTGGTGCTCATCATCGTCATGTACCGCCTCACGCAGGCGCTGCGGCCCGTCGCGGTCGAATGGCTGGATGCGCAGGCGGTGATCCCGGCAGAGGCCTTCCTGGCCGCCTTCGACGGCGTGGACAGCGCCGAAAGCGCGCAGGCCGCACGGTCGCGCCGCAGCTCGGCCAGCACCACCGACGAGGCTCCCGCCCCCGAACTGTCCGAAGAGCAGCACATCGCCAAACGCCTGCGCGTCGACAGTTTCGCCATTCCGGCCACCCGCGCCGAACAGGCCCGCAACGACATCCAGCGCCTGACGGCCTGGGCGATGACGGGCTGCGTGGCAACCGTGTCGTTGCCGGTCGCGGCCTCGCTTGCTGCCGTGAATCTGATCCGGGGTGAGGATTTCCGCCTGAACACGCAGGTTTTGTCCTTCACCGCGCTGGTCGGCACGGTCTCGGGCTTCGGCCTTTACTGAACCGGCGGCACGTCCGCCCGCGCCAGCACGAAAGTGTGGATCGCGAAGACGACCGCGCCGGTGACCGGCAGCCGCAGGATCGTCTGGCGTTCGCAGCGCAGGTAAGGTCCGTCCGTCGCCCCCGACCCCGGCCGCCGCGGGGCATGGACCGACCGCGGCGCATGCAGTTCCGCATCCTGATACCAGAGCCGGTTGAACCGCCACAAAGGCCGCCCCGCCTGCACCCCGTCGAACAGACGCTGCACCCGCCGCGCGACATCCGCGTCGTATTTCGCTACCGGTACATGGATATCGGTCAGGGGCCGGCCAAACTTCTCGTCCAGCCGCCAGCTGGCCGGAAAACACAGGACCGCGCCGGTCAGGACATGTTCCTCCCCGCGCTTTTCCAGTATGCAGATATCCTCCTGCAACAGATGCCCGAGCGTGAGAAGCGGCGCGTCCCGGTCCACCTTCACTCCCACCCCGTCGGGCCGCCGCACTGCACCCGCCTCCAGCATGAACCCCCGCCCGGGATCGCGCCGGAAGAGGTCAAGCGCCATCTCCAGCACCTCGCGCGCGGGCTCAAGCGCGCCCTCTTCCGCCATAAGCACCTCGCCGCGCCGCGCCGAGAGCAGTTCGCCCCGCCGCCCCATCTGGCCGGCATAGGCGTCGTCGGTCATCGTCCAGTCATCGGGGTCGAGCGGAGCCACCCCCGGCAGGGGCTGCACCGCATGCGGATCGAAGGGCAGACGCCGCTGCAGGATTTCGGTCATCGCACTGCCGTCCCTTTCCCCGAAAACGACGCCCCCGGCTGTCGCATCCGGACAAAACCCGCCCCGCGCAGCCGGGCATACTGACCTCGTCCATCAGCCGAGGCACGCCCATGAACACCCATTTCCGCGACACCCGCAAGATCGACCCGACCCGTGGTGCCACCCTTGGCGACGGCTCTCCGAACGACAATGACCGGGTGGAAATCGGGCCGACCCAGCTCGCCTATCGCGAATGGGAAGGTGCGGGGCTGGCGCTGCCCAATCTGGAGCGGATGCGCGACTTCCGCTGGCGCCGCCTGACGCAGGCCATCACCGATCGCGGCTATGCGGGGTTGCTGATGTTCGATCCCCTGAACATCCGCTATGCGACCGACAGCACCAACATGCAGCTCTGGAACACCCACAACCCGTTCCGCGCCGTGCTTCTGTGCGCCGACGGCTACATGG
>CAZNMV010000457.1:0-2563 GCA_964573835.1 uncultured Aestuariivita sp.
CGCGGCGGGGATCTGGTTTGCTTTCGCCATCCACCCAGCTCTCGGCGCCGGGGTATCCCCCGGTGATACAACACCTGCGCGGCGCATGGACGAATTGCGCCCCCGGGGGGGCGCGCGCAGCCCGGCCGCTTGCGTTGTACGCCGCGACCAGCCGCCCCAGCGCCCGCGTTTTGTCAGAAGCGGAACGGTGCCGTTACCATCAGAACCGTCTCGCGCCGCCCGGTGCCGGGTACGGCTGTCAGCTGGCGGGCCAGGACGACATCGATGCTCGCCCGGTTGCCCAATCCGAAGCTGGTGCCAAGCCCGGCCGAGGCCGGGGAAAACCGCGCGACATGTGCGCCCCCCACGCGGGCATAAAGACGGCCCCCGTCGAGAAAGGCATAGTGCCGCGCGGTGACGCCGCGTCCGAGGCGGAAGGGATCGGCGGCTTCGATCTGAAGACGGGCGAAATAGCCGCTGTCGTCGCTCCCCCCGGTTTCGTCATAGCCGCGCACGGCCCCCGGTCCGGCCGCGCTGAAGCGCAGGCGCGCGGGCGCGGGCCCGTCGGCGATCTGCGCACTGGCCTGGATGCTGAGGACGACCGGGTCGATCCGCCGGGCCGCCGCGAAGGACAGACCCAGCGCGCTGAACCCCTGCGCTGTCCCCGCCAGCCTGTCGTCCCAGTCCACGGCGGTCACGGATGTGCTGGCCGACATCACCCAGTCATCGCCCTGCATCTGGCCGCTGAGCGAGAGCCGCAGGCCTTGGCCCGCCTGGGACAGCGTGGGCACGCCGGCGGTGCTGCCGGTCTCTCCGAATTGCAGCACCGACACCCCCGCGCCCAGCCTGCGGCGCGCCTCGAGCAGAAGCGGAACGCTGAGCCCCGCCTCAAATCCCCAGGTCCGGTTCTCGACGACCGGGGCGTTCAGCGTGCGTGTCTTTCCGTAGTCGAGCGCCAGGACAAACCGCGCGCCATCAGGATGCACGACCCGTGCGTAAGAAACCGCTGCCGTCCCGCCGCCTTCGAAGACGGTCATGGAGGCCACCAGCGGATCGTTCCAGCCGGTCAGGCTGCGCCAGCCATAGGCGAAGGTCAGCCGTTCCTTTCCCGTGGTCGTCCGCCCGAGGTTGTCGAAAATCACGCTTCCGCCGCGTGCAGGCGCGCCCGCAAGGCCGATGGACAGATCGATCTCGGCAGGTGCCGCGCCGGGTTCGAGCACCGTTTCGATGAGCAGATCGTCGCCCAGCGACAGCCGGTCGAGCCGTGTCGCCAGCGCACCGGTGTCAAGCGGGCGGCCCGCGTCAAGCCGCAGCCGATAGGCCAGATAGGCGTCCGACACCGCCGGGTCGAGGCTGCGGATGCGCCCGACGCGCGGCTCGACAAGAGTTATGCGCACGGTGCCGCTGCCCGTGTTCACTTCGGCGAGGACCGGCTGTGCCAGCCCCATCCCACGCGCGTCGTACAGCGCCTGCACCTCGGCCAGCAGCCCGGAGAGCGAGGCCCGGGTGACCCGCCGCCCTTCCCAGCGGCGGGCGACGGTGTCGAGCTCGGCCGCTGGCAAGAGGCCTGACGGACCCGTCTCGACCTGGCGCAGCACGAAAAAGGCAGACCGGGGTGCGGGCTGCGCCCGGACAGGCGGTGCGGCGGCCTCGGCCGCGCGGCGGGCTTCTTCCGCAGCCTGTGCAGCATCGCTTCCGCCCTGAAGCCCGCCGACCCCCTGCGCCATGCCCTGTGTCGGCAGGGCGAGGCAGAGCGCCAGGAGCAGACCTGCGAACCTGTCAACCTTGGTCATCGTCATCCTCCGGGTCGGGCGCTGTTGCAGGGCCGGGCCGCGGCGAGGCCCCGCGTCACACCTGCCAGCGACACAGGCACGTTCAGCGCGGGCGCATCTGCGGCAGGGCGATAGCCCACGACAATCTCGCGGCCCGCCTTGAGGCGCGCGACTTCGCGTCCGTCGATCCGGACATGGGCGGTGCAGCGGTCGGGCGAACAGGACTGCCACTGCAGGCCCACCACATCCGCGCCGTTCCGATAGGCGATCCCGTCCACCAGACGCACGCCGGTGGGCACCCGGAGCAAGAGATCCGCCCCGTCTTTCGCAGGCAGCAGGACGACCTCGACCAGCGCGACGCCGGTCGCGCGGCCATGCACGACAGTCTCGACCCCGCAGCCCAGATCAGGCCAGTCGCGCAGCACCCAGTCGCCATAGGTGTCGGCTGCTGCCTGCGCCGCAAGGCCTGTCCAGAAGACCAGCGGCAAGAGACTCATGGCCCGGCGGTGGTCATTCATCGGGGTCTTCGTCCTCGTCCGCCGGGCCGGGCGTGAAGAGGAACGAGGCCCCGCCGGTCCCGGCCTGACCGCCCGGAGGCGGCAGGAAGCCACGCCCCCCGGTGCCCGGCGGGGTGAAGTTCGCGCGCGGACCCCGGGTCGAAACGTTCTGCGGACCGGATGGCGGGGGCGGCGAAAAGATGGAGGAGCCGGTGTTTCCGACCGCGGTATCGCCGCCACCGGTGTCACCTCGCTGGTCATGGCCCGCGGCCACAAGATCGATGCCCCCCGGAATGCCGCTTTCAGCCGCCAAAA
>CAZNMV010000458.1:0-2557 GCA_964573835.1 uncultured Aestuariivita sp.
CGAGGTGAAGGACCAGGGCGAGGCATAGGGCATGTCCATGGCCTGAGGCCCGATCGCATCTGCCATTTCCTGCCGGCCATAGCCGATCTGCACGCACCACATCCCGCCCGGGCCGTCGATATAGCGCTTGCCGTCGCCGTCCCAGACATAGATGCCCTCGGCGGTGTTGACGCGCATGTACTCCTGATGGCCCTGGCTTTCGATGCCGACCCATGGGTGCATGTGATGGTCGCGGTCCCAATCGGTCAGGTCTTCTGCGCTGGGCGTGTTTACCATCTGGTTCATGTCGTGTCTCCTTACAGGCGCGCGGGCGGGGTTGCCTTTGCGCGCGGTGGGGCAAAGAACGGCCCCTTGACCGGTGTCAGTCGCGCCATGCGCGTGTCCCACCGGCCTTCTTGCAATGTGTAGATCTCGGCCCAGAGGTCGGCGGGCCTTTGCGCGGCGTAGGGCATCTGCACATGCGCCAGCGCGATGTTGGATTTCGCGGTCGGCGACCAGATCCCGGACGAGACATGCCCGATCTCGCGCTTCTTGCGGTGATAGATCAGCGCGCCGGGTGCGGGCTTGAAGCCTTCGACATCCAGCCGCATGAGCAGGCTGCGCGGCTTGTGGCGCGCGGCCAGAAGCGCGCGGCGGCCGTTGAAGTGACCCTTGTCGAAATGGACCATGTGCCCGAGGTTCAGCTCGAACGGCGTCATCCCGCGCTGCAGCCGTTCGACCGACAGGACGGGCTGGAAATCGACGCCCGCGGTCAGGAACCCCGCCTCGATCCGTGCAAGGTTGAGCGCGTCATACCCGATGGCACGCAGCCCGCGGTCAAGTCCCGCCTCCCACAGCCGGTCCCAGAGGGCGGCGGCTGCGTCCCATGCGGTCCAGAGTTCATAGCCCAGATCGCCCGTGAAGCCGGTGCGCGACACGGTCAGACCCGGTTCTATTTCAGCCAGATCGAAGGGTTTGAGATGCGCGACCTCGAGGCCCGCGGCCTCGAGAACCGCGAAGGCGCAGGGGCCCTGCAGCGACAGACCGGCGACATCGTGGCTTTCGTCGGTGACGGTGACGTCAAAGCCCCAGGCGGCCTCCATCAGCCAGTCGAGCATGGGTTCCTGACAGCAAAGCCGCCAGTCTTCCTCGCCCAGCCGGAAGAGCGTGCCATCGTCGATGACCATGCCTTCCTCGTCGCACCACAGCGTATAGCCCACGCGGCCCACGCGCAGTTTCGCGACGTCGCGCGTCACCATGCGGTTCAGCATGGCCAGCGCTCCGGGGCCGCTGACGCGATACTTGTGCATGGGCGACACATCGAAGAGCGACGCCTGATTGCGCAGGGCGAAATACTCGAACTCCATGCTGTCGAGATGCGCGGGCGCGACATAGCCCGCCCAGCCATACCAGGCCTGCGACCGCGACAGCGCCGCGAGCCGGTCATGGACGGGGCCGGGGATCAGGCCCACCTTGGGGTCGGTCATCACGCTCATGCCCGGTCCTCCAGCACGCGGAGTGCGGCGTTTCGGCCCGACAGGCCCATCACGTCGCCGCCCGGATGGGTGGCCGCGCCGCACAGGTAAAGGCCCGCAGGCCCGAAGGCGTAATGCCCCATCCCGTTGCCCGGGCGCAGCGTCAGCATCTGGTCGAAGGCCAACTCGGCCTGATGCCAGTGCCCACCCGGGGCGCCGGTGGCCGCGCCGATCTGGTCGGGGGTCATCACTTCGGCCCCAGTGACAAGGCCGGGCAGGTCCGGCAGGGCGCGCGCCAGCGTCTGCGTGGCGATCCCCACCAGCCGGTCACGGGCGGCGTCGGTCCAGCCGCCGTCCAGATCGGCGGGCGCATATTGCACCAGAAGCGACAGCCAGGGCGATGCGGCGGCCGGGTCGGGCATCACTGCCTCGATCACGGGAGCTTCCGACATCTCGCCATACTTGGCGGGGTTGAAGGCGGTCTCGACGTAATCCGACGCGGGCGCGAAGACCATCCGCGCCGAGGCAAGGTCGATCCCGGCCAGCTCGGGCGCGCGCGACAGTTTCAGGTTCACCTTCGCCACCGTCCCGCGGGCCCGCAGATTGCGCAGGCGGCGGGTGGTTTCGATGTCGAACCGGTCAAGCCCGGCCAGCCGCGCAGTGGCGAGCGGTGCGGTGGAGCTCAGGATCACCGGCGCCGACAGCACCTCGCCCGCCTCGGTCGCGATTCCGGTGACGCGGTCGTTCTCGGTCAGGATGCGCGCGACGCGCGTGTCTGTCCGCAGGGTGCAGCCTGCCTTGCGCCCGGCCTCTTCCAGCGCGGCGATCACGCTGTCCATGCCGCCTTCGGGGCGCGCGGGGACGCCGCCATGGCCCATCCGGTAGATCAGCGAGAAGACGGTGCCCGGCGACCGCGGCCCGAGAGCGGTGCCCCGCACCGCATCCGCGGCCCAGAGCCCGGCCAGCGGGCCATCCGGCATCTCGTCGAGGATCAGGTCATGGACGTTCGACAGAAGCACCTGCAGAAAGCGCCGCATCTCGGGCTTGCCCATGCCGCGCAGCGACAGGCCGGTGCGGGCAAGGCGCAGGCCCTGCCGCATCAT
>CAZNMV010000459.1:0-1594 GCA_964573835.1 uncultured Aestuariivita sp.
TCTGATGGGGCTGCTGGTCACCGTGTCCGGCGTCGGGCGCGACACGTTCGATGTCTTCCAGCGTCTCTTGCGGCGCGTCATGGCGGGCCTTGGCATGGCCACCGTTTTCGCCAACGCGGTCTTCGCCTCGATCACGGGGATTTCCATCGCCTCGGCCACCGTCTTCAGCCGCATCGCGGTGCCCGAAATGCGCCGTCACGGCTATACCCGCCGCTTTGCGACCGGCGTCGTCGCGGGGTCGTCCGTGCTGGGCATGCTGATCCCGCCGTCGCTCTTGATGATCGTCTATGCCGTTCTGGCCGAACAATCCGTGGGCCGGATGTTTCTTGCAGGCGTGGGCCCCGGCCTGCTTCTGTCCGCGCTCTTCTGCGTCACCATCCTGATCCTGGCCGTGACGCGCCCGCGCTTCGTGTTCGAGACCGAGGACAACGCGCCCGAAGACGCCGCCATCGGCCTGGGCGAGATCTTCCGCAAGGCGCTGCCGATCCTGTCGCTGATGGCGCTGGTGCTGGGCGGCCTCTATGGCGGTTTCCTGAACCCGACCGAGGCCGGGGCCGCAGGGGCCTTCGGCGCCCTGGTCATCGCCCTTCTGCGCCGGTCGCTGGACCGTCGCACGTTCTGGGCGTTACTGGTCGAAACCGGGCAGATCACCGTGTCGGTCCTGTTCCTGATCCTCGCCGCCACCTTCTTCAGCCGCATGCTGGCCCTGTCGGGCGTCCCGCAGAGCCTGGCGCAGGTCTTCCTGTCCGGCGGTATCGGGCCGTATGGGTTTTTGCTGCTCTACCTGGTGCTGATCATCGCGCTGGGCTGCATCATCGACTCCATCTCGATCATGCTGATCGTCCTGCCGGTCGCGCTGCCGGTCGCTCAGGCGGCGGGTTTCGACATGATCTGGTTCGGCGTGATGACGGTGATCGCGGTGGAAATCGGGCTTCTGACGCCGCCATTCGGGTTGTCGGTTTATACGATCAAATCCGCGATGAACGACGACAGCCTGCGCGTGGGCGAGATCTTCGCGGGTGCGGTCCCCTTCGTGCTGGCAATGCTCGCGGCCTTGGCGGTCCTGATCGTGTTTCCCTCCATTGCCACCTGGCTGGCCCGGCTATAACCGGACCACCCGGCCCTGACTGACCTCCGAACGCCAAAGGACATGACATGACCAAGCTTCTCTTCATCACCGGATCGCTGCGTGCGGCGTCGGCCTCGCGGGCGACCACGCGCGCGCTGATCGCAATGGTGGGAACGCGGGCCCAATGCGACACTGCCGATATCGCCGCCCTGCCCCACTACAACGCCGATGTGACCGACAACGCCGCCGTCGCGGCCTTCGTCGCGCAGGTGGCCGCTGCCGATGGCGTCGTGTTCGTGACGCCGGAATACAACTACTCGGTTCCCGGCGTGCTCAAGAACGCGATCGACTGGGCGTCGCGTCCGGCCTTTGCCTCGGTCTTCGTCGCAAAGCCCTGCGCCGTGGTCAGCGTGTCCGGCGGCGCAATGGCGGGCGTGCGCGCACAGGGGCATCTGAAATACATCCTGAACGGCCTGCTGGCCGATCTCTGGCCCTGCAAGGAAATCGCCGTGACCATGGCCAATA
>CAZNMV010000459.1:1604-2550 GCA_964573835.1 uncultured Aestuariivita sp.
AGGACGGCATCCTGAAGGACGACGCCACCCTGGCATTCGCCGAGGAACAACTGGCGGGTTTCCTGGCCAAGCTGGCCTGAACCCGCACCGACACGACACAAGGACAGACACATGAAACTGGTTTCCTTCCTGCGCGCGGATGGCACGGCAGGCTATGGCACCGCCGCAGGCGACATGGTGCACGATGCGGGCGCCGCATTGGGCGACGCCTTTCCCGATCTGAAATCGGTGCTGGCAGCGGGTGCCGTAGCGCGCCTGGCGGGCCTGGGCGATGCCTTGGCGATGGACAGCGTGACGATGCTGCCGCCCGTGCCCAATCCCGACAAGGTGCTGTGCATCGGGCTGAACTATCTGCCCCATATCCTGGAATCGGGCCGCCCCCACCCTCAGCATCCGTCGATCTTCACCCGCTACCCCGAGTCTCTGGTCGGCCATGGCGTGCCCCTGGTGCGCCCCCACGCCAGCCGTGAATTCGATTACGAGGGCGAGTTGGCGGTCGTCATCGGCAAGGCCGGGCGCCACATCGCCGCGCAGGACGCCCAATCACATATCCTGGGCTACAGCATCGCCAACGAAGGCTCGGTCCGCGATTACCAGAACCACACCACCCAGTTCTGGCCCGGCAAGAGCTTCGAACGCTCAGGCTCGCTCGGCCCCTGGATCGTGACGTCGGACGAGGCCGGAGACATCACCCGCCAGACCCTGACCACAAGGGTCAACGGCAATGTCGAACAGCATACCCCGATCAGCGATCTTGCCATCGGCATCCCCGACATCATCGCCTATGCCTCGACCGTGATCACGCTGCGGCCGGGCGACGTGATCCTGACCGGCACGCCTGGTGGCGTCGGCCGCTACCGCAAACCGCAATTGTTCCTCGAACCCGGCATGAGCGTCGAGGTCGAGGTGACCGGCATCGGCACGTTGGTGAACGGCATCGTCGACG
>CAZNMV010000460.1:0-2546 GCA_964573835.1 uncultured Aestuariivita sp.
CGTCGGCGTAATCCTCGGACCGCTTGAAATAGGGCAGCACGTCGTCCCAGCCCCAGCCGGTCAGGCCCATCTGCCGCCAGCCGTCGTAATCGGCGGCCTGCCCCCGGATATAGAGCATCCCGTTGATCGACGAACATCCGCCCAGCAGCTTGCCCCGCGGATAGAGAAGCGACCGCCCGTTCAGGCCGGGTTCATCCGCAGTGCGGAACATCCAGTCGGTGCGGGGGTTGCCGATGCAGTAGAGATACCCCATCGGGATATGGACCCAGTGATAGCTGTCCTTTCCCCCGGCCTCCAGCAGCAGCACCTTGTGCCCCGCCTCACCCAGCCGCTTGGCCAGAACGCAGCCCGCGCTGCCCGCGCCGACGATGATGTAATCCCAGTCCATGATGCCTCCCCCATCGGTGCGACCATGTCCCCGCGGCGTACCTGCCCGCAAGGTCGGATTTGCGTATTTGGAACGAGAAGAAGACAAGGCGCCCTGTGCTTCTTCTCGTCAAAAATACGCAAATCCCGCCCGCACCAACGGGCGCACCGGTCAGAGCGGCAGGGCCGTCGTCTTGAACACCGTGCGCAGCGCGAAGGACGACTGCATCTGCCCCACCCCAGGCAGCCGCGCGAGGTGCTGGCGATGGATGCGGGCGAAATCCTCGGTGCTTTCGGCGACGACCTTCAGAAGGTAGTCGGCGGTGCCCGCCATCAGGTGGCATTCCAGCACGTCGGGAATGCGCGCCACGGCCTTCTCAAAAGCGTCGAGCACTTCGTCCGCCTGACCCTGCAGTGTGATCTCGACGAAGACGGTGGTGGACACGCCCAGCTTGCGCGCGTCGAGAAGTGCTACATAGTCACGGATGTATCCTTCGGTCTCGAGCCGCTGTACCCGCCGGTGACAGGCCGAGGGCGAGAGGTTCACCTGTTCGGACAGGTCGGCATTCGACATCCGGCCGCGTTTCTGAAGTGCGGCAAGAATCCTGAGATCTATCGTGTCCAGCGCCATATGCGCACGTCCTTTGCGTGAAACCGGTGATACTTCGAAGGTTCTTGAGCGAAACTGCCCTGCGGGCGCTGCGGATATCAAGCACTTTGCGCGCCGGGGGCGGCAGACTTCGACAAAAGCGCGAAGGAGGATCGCCATGAAGATCGGTTGCCCGAAAGAGATCAAGCCCCAGGAGTTCCGCGTGGGCCTTACCCCCAACGCCGCGCGCGAAGCGGTCGTGCACGGCCACGAGGTGCTGGTGGAAACCGGCGCGGGGGCTGGCGCGGGCTTTCCCGATGCCGATTACGTGGCGGCCGGCGCGCGCATCGTGGACACCGCCGCCGAGGTCTTCGCGACCGCCGACATGATCGTGAAGGTGAAGGAGCCGCAGGCGGGCGAACGCGCCATGCTGCGCGAGGGGCAGGTGCTCTTCACCTATCTGCACCTCGCGCCCGACCCGGAGCAGACGCATGACCTCATCGCCTCGGGCGCGACCTGCATCGCTTACGAGACGGTCACCGATGATCGCGGCGGCCTGCCGCTGCTGGCACCGATGTCCGAGGTGGCGGGGCGGCTGGCGCCGCAGGTGGGCGCCTGGACGCTGCAGAAGGCCAATGGCGGGCGCGGCGTCCTGTTGGGCGGTGTGCCGGGTGTCGGGCCTGCCAAGGTCGTCGTGATCGGTGGCGGCGTCGTCGGCACCCATGCGGCGCGCATCGCGGCCGGCAGGGGGGCGGATGTCACCGTGCTCGACCGGTCGCTGCCGCGGCTGCGCTATCTCGACGATGTCTTCGGGACGCAGTTCCGGACCGCCTATGCCAGCGCCGCGACGACCGCCGACATGGTGGCGGCGGCCGACATGGTCGTGGGCGCCGTCCTGATCCCCGGGGCCGCCGCACCCAAGCTGGTGACGCGCGCGCAGCTGTCCACCATGAAGCCCGGCGCGGCCATCGTCGATGTCGCCATCGACCAGGGCGGCTGTTTCGAGACATCGCGCGCCACGACCCACCAGGACCCGATCTACGAGGTGGACGGGATCATGCATTACTGTGTCGCCAACATGCCGGGCGCGGTGGCGCGCACCTCGACGCTGGCGCTGGGCAACGCCACGATGCCGTTCATGCTGGCCCTGGCCGACAAGGGGTGGAAGCAGGCCTGCGCCGACGATCCGCACCTGCTCAACGGGCTGAATGTGCATGCGGGCAAGCTCACCTATTACGCGGTGGGCAAGGCGCTGGGGCTTGACGTGATTTCGCCCCAGCTGGTGATCAAGGGCTAGATCACCACGATCCCTGTGTGCTTGGCCTTGTGTTCGGGTTCGACATGGATGGTGACGATGCAATCGGTCACCTTCTCCTTCAGCCCGGCCTCGATCCGGTCGCAGATGCGGTGGGCTTCGTCTACGCTCATCTCGCCGGGCACGACGAGGTGAAATTCTATGAAGGTGGCGCGCCCGGCATGCCGGGTGCGCAGGTCATGCGCCTCGACCGCGCCTTCGCCATGGGTCGAGATCACCTCGCGCAGGTCTGACAGCACCTCGTCCGGGACAGCGGCATCCATCAGCCCGCCGAGC
>CAZNMV010000461.1:0-2538 GCA_964573835.1 uncultured Aestuariivita sp.
AGCCGCCCCACCCGCGGCCAGTCGACCGTGTCCGCGCCGCTGGCGCCCCGGGGCGCGGGGTCCTGCAGACGGGGATCGTCGAGCAGCGCGCGGATCGCCGCGCGCCGCCCCTCGCCCCGGTCGGGGTCGAGGTTGGCCGAGCCTGCCAGCACGACGGGCCGCCCGGGCGGCGCGCCGAGATCCCCGTCGAGAAGGCGCTGCCAGAAGACGATTTCATCATGGTTGCGACGGCCATTCGCATCTTCGGGTCCGTCGAAGACGGGCGGCCCGGCATGGAAGGCCAGGACCGACAGCACCCCGAACGGCGTGTCGACCGGCACCACCCAGTGCCCCGACGACGACAGCCGCCGCATCTCCCAGGCCTGGGGCGTGGGAAAGGCCGTGCCATCCGGCCTCTCGGGGCGCAGCGCGCCGGGCAGGTCGGCCCAGCGCAGCGGCGTGAAATCGCGCAGGCTCTCGCGGCGGATCGGAAAGCGCGACAGGATCGCCATGGCCCCCTGCCCGTAGAACCGCCCGTAGCCCTGCGCGTCGCCCGGCCCCCCAGCCTGCCCGTCGCCGTCCAGATCGCGCCCGCTGTCGAGCCCCCGGTTCGTCGGCAGCGCAATCATCTCGGCATAGCCCGCCCCGGCCGCGGCAAGCGCTGCGTTGAGCGCGCCCAGCGTCGCCAGACGGTGGTCGAAATCGACCCCCTGCAGCACAAGGATATCCGGGGCCACCTCTGCAACCACCGCGACGAAGGCCGCGACCTGCGCATCGTCGCCGCGCGCGATGTCGCGCAGCAGAAGGCCCGGGCCGTCGCGGACGAGTTCGGCGTTGAAACTGGCCACGCGGATCGTGTCGCCCCACACCGCAGGGGCCAGAAGGCAAAGGGCCAGAGCCATGGCCCCGCGCAGCGTCATACGGTCTGCATGTCCTCGGCCTGCGCATAGGTGCGGCGGCGCTTGTCCTCGATCAGGTCGGCGATGCGCGCCATGGCGATGCCGCGCATGATCAGGCTGGCGGGCAGGAAGGCCCAGGCGGCGATGGTCCAGATCATCACATGCGGGTTCGACAGCATCAGCGGGTCGATCATCGACGAGGCCAGCTTGACCGCCGCCGGAATGATGAAGGGCAAAAGCACGCCGAGGATGATGTTCACCCGCGCGTCGCGGTAAAGCCGTTCGACCACGTCGCCACCCGCCGTGGGATCGAACAGCGGCAGGTTGGTCCAGACGTTGAACGACCCCTTGCCGGTGGGCCAGCCCCGCACCCGGATCGCGACCACGAAGAGAAGGATCGCGGTCAGGCAGATCATGTAGGACATCGCCGCCGCGACGCGCAGATCGGCCAGCAGCGCGGGCGGGGCATCTTGGGGCAGCATCAGCACCACAAGGCGCACCGGCGAATAGGGAAAGTCGAGCATCTCGCCCACCTGCGCGCCGAAGCCCGCCAGTGCAGCGGTCAGCTCAGTCGGGGCCACGCCGTTCTTGGCGATCAGCGTCAGGGCGAGGATCGTGCCGAAAAAGGCGAAGAACCTCAGCCGGTTAAGCGGTGGCGCATCGCGGAATTCGACGAAGGAGGGAAAGACGGTGTTGTATTCCGCGAAGACGAGGATCGCCGCGATGATGGCGGCGAAGACCACGAGTTCGGGGGTCTGGATGTTCTGTGTCGTCAGCAGAAGCGACGGGGTCGCAATTGCCCCAGCCACAAGCGCTGCGCGGACGGCCGCGCCGGTTACGCGATAAAACACCACTCGATCCCTTCAAACCGGACCGGCCGGGTTCTTTGCCCTGCCTGTATCCACCTTGATGCCGCGTTCGCGGTTACGCCTCAATCTCACCACATTTGTGCCGCGTTTTGTCGCAGGGCTCAACCGTCCTGTGCATGGCGGGGTGGATTGTCCGGGCAAGGCCCCGGAACTGGTGCCTTCTTGCATCAAGTCCCGGCCCGCCTATGGGGCCGGGGCTTGTACACCACAAGATATCGGGCGTGCCCGGTCAGACCCAGGGGCGCGCCTGCGCGGTCTGCGCTTCGTAGGTGTCGATCGCACCGGCCTTCTCCATCGTCAGGCCGATATCGTCGAGACCGTTGATCAGGCAGTGCTTTTTGAAGGCGTCGACCTCGAAGGGGAAGACCTCGCCGTCCGAAGATGTCACCGTCTGGTTCTCCAGATCGACGATCATGCGCGCATTCGATCCCTTTTCGGCATCCTTCATCAGCACGTCCACCGCTTCCCGCGGGAGCGCGATGGGCAGGATCCCGTTCTTGAAGCAGTTGTTGTAGAAGATGTCCGCGAAGGACGTCGAGATCACGCAGCGGATCCCGAAATCGAGAAGCGCCCAGGGCGCGTGTTCGCGCGACGATCCGCAGCCGAAATTGTCGCCCGCGATCAGGATCTCGGTGTCGCGGTATTGCGGCTGGTTCAGGATGAACCCGGGGATTTCCGCGCCGTCCTGAGTGTAGCGCATCTCGTCGAAGAGGTTCTTGCCCAGGCCAGAGCGCTGGATCGTCTTCAGGAACTGCTTGGGGATGATCATGTCGGTGTCGATGTTGACCAGC
>CAZNMV010000462.1:0-2528 GCA_964573835.1 uncultured Aestuariivita sp.
AGCTTCTTGCCATAGGCCATCGCGACCTCGTCCGGCACGTCCTCTCTCGCCAGTTCGGCAAGCGCCTCGGCGCAGGCGATCTTCATCTCGTCGTTGATCGCACGGGCGTGGATGTCGAGAGCGCCGCGGAAGAGGTAGGGAAAGCCCAGGACGTTGTTGACCTGGTTCGGATAGTCCGAACGGCCGGTGGCGATGATGGCGTCGGGGCGGACGGCGTGTGCTTCTTCCGGCGTGATCTCGGGGTCGGGGTTGGCCATGGCGAAGATCACCGGGTTGTCGGCCATGCTTTCGACCATCGCGGGCGTGACGGCGCCCTTGACGCTGACGCCAAGGAACACGTCCGCGCCCTTCATCGCCTCTTCCAGCGTGCGCAGGTCGGTCTTGACGGCATGGGCCGATTTCCACTGGTTCATGCCCTCGGTGCGGCCCTGCCAGATCACGCCCTTGGTGTCGCAGGCGATGCAGTTCTCATGCCGCGCGCCCATGCGCTTGAGGAGTTCGACACAGGCGATGCCGGCGGCCCCCGCACCGTTTAGCACGATCTTCACGTCCTCGATCTTCTTGCCCGAGATGTGCAGCGCGTTGATGAGGCCCGCCGCGCAGATCACGGCGGTGCCGTGCTGGTCGTCGTGGAAGACGGGGATGTCCATCTCTTCCTTCAGGCGCTGCTCGATGATGAAGCATTCGGGCGCCTTGATGTCTTCGAGGTTGATGCCGCCGAAGGTGGGGCCCATCAGGCGCACGGCCTGGCAGAAGGCGTCGGGGTCCTCGGTGTCCAGCTCGATGTCGATGGAGTTGACATCGGCGAAGCGCTTGAACAGCACCGACTTGCCCTCCATCACCGGCTTGGACGCCAGCGCGCCGAGGTTGCCAAGCCCAAGGACCGCGGTGCCGTTCGAGATCACGGCGACGAGGTTGCCCTTGGTGGTGTAGTCATAGGCGGTCTCGGGCGCTTCGGCGATCGCCTCGCACGGGACGGCGACGCCGGGGGAATAGGCCAGCGACAGGTCGCGCTGGGTGGTCATCGGCACCGAGGGCACCACGTCGAATTTCCCGGGCCGGGGGTTCAGGTGATAGCTGAGCGCCTCTTCGCGGGTGAATTTCTGGCTGGCCATCTGATGTGTTCCCTCCCCTGTGCCGGCGTTCGGTTTAGCGGGGTGGGCACGCGCACTCAACAAATAAGGGAAACGGCCTTTCGGGGGGCGGCGGGCCTTTGTAGTCTGGCGCGAACCGACCCGGGGGGGCCAAGTGACCGTCGCCAATGCCGCCGTGACGCCGATGATGGCGCAGTATCTGGAGATCAAGGACCAGCACCGCGAGGCGCTGCTGTTCTACCGGATGGGCGACTTCTACGAGATGTTCTTCGACGACGCGGTCGCGGCGGCCGAGGCGCTGGACATCGCGCTGACCAAGCGGGGCAAGCACCTGGGCGAGGATATCCCGATGTGCGGGGTGCCGGTGCATGCCGCCGACGGCTACCTTCTGTCGCTGATCCGCAAGGGGTTCCGGGTGGCCGTCTGCGAACAGATGGAAGACCCCGCCGAGGCGAAGAAACGCGGCTCCAAGTCCGTGGTGCGGCGCGAGGTGGTGCGGCTGGTGACGCCCGGCACCCTGACCGAGGATTCGCTTCTGGATGCGCGGCGGCACAACTACCTCGCTGCCCATGCAGAGGTGCGGGGCGAGGGCGCGCTGGCCTGGGCCGATATCTCGACCGGAGAGTTCCGCGTAACCCCCTGCCCTGCCGTGCGTCTTTCGCCGGAACTGGCGCGGCTGGCCCCGCGCGAAGTGCTGGTGAGCGAGGCGCGCGAAGGCGACGTCGCCGGGATCGTGGGGGACCTTGGCGCGGCCCTGACGCCGCTTGCGCGGGCGTCCTTCGACAGCACGGCGGCAGAGGCGCGGCTGACCGCGCTGTTCTCCGTGGGCACGATGGACGCCTATGGCGCCTTCACCCGGGCCGAGATGGCGGCGATGGGTGCGCTGGTCGACTACCTGGCGTTGACGCAGAAGGGCAAGCTGCCGCTGTTGCGCCCGCCGGTCCGCGAAGCGGTGTCCAGGGTCATGCAGATCGACGCCGCGACGCGGCGCAACCTTGAACTGACCGCGGCGCTGTCGGGCGGGCGAGAGGGGTCGCTGGCCGCGGCGGTGGACCGGACCGTCACGGCCCCCGGCGCGCGGCTGTTCGACCGGCGGCTGTCCAGCCCATCGCTGGACCTTGGCGTGATCCGCGACCGGCACGACGCGGTGGGTCTTCTGGTGGATCACGGGCGGCTGCGCGCCGACCTGCGCGAGGCGCTGCGGCGGGTGCCCGACATGGACCGTGCCCTGTCGCGGCTGGCGCTGGACCGGGGCGGGCCGCGCGACCTTGGCGCGATTCGCGGCGGGCTGGTGCAGGCGGAGCGGGTGGCCGGGCTGGTGGAAGCGGCGCGCACGGAGCGCGAGGCGGGGCTGGCCGAGGTGGAGCGCAAGCGGCGCGAGCTGGCGACGGAGGTGGCGGCGCTGCACAAGGTGACGTTGGCGCAGGAGAGCCG
>CAZNMV010000463.1:0-2520 GCA_964573835.1 uncultured Aestuariivita sp.
CGCCCCTCCCGGTCGCCGACGACGGGGCGCGGGCCGGTCAGATCGGCGACCGCCATGCCCGGTCAGCCCCGCGCCTTGCGGAAGGCGTCGCTCAGCGCCTCGACCGCTTCGGGCGTGCGCGGCCCGAAGCCCAGGAGCAGAAGCCCCGGCTGCCGCAAGATCGCGCCGGTCTCGGCCGCGCGGGTCCGCCCCAGCACCGGGTGCGCCGCGATCTGCGCGTCATCGGCGGCGTGATCGCCCGAGCGGTCCATCATCAGGATCACGTCCGGGTCGGCCATCAGGATCGCCTCGTCGCTGATCTGGCTGTAGCCGTCGAACCCTTCCATCGCATTGACCCCGCCCGCCAGCGTGATGATCCCCTCGGCCGCCGTATCGCGGCCCGCCGCCATGATCCGCCCGCCCTGCATCGACAGGATGAAAAGCACGCGCGGCGGCGTGTCGCTGCGCCCCGACGCGATGGCGCGTGCCAGTGCCGCATCGACCTCGGCGGCCAGCGCCGCGCCCTTGTCCGGCACGCCCAGCGCATCGGCGATCAGGATGATCTTTGTGCGGATCGCCGCTGCGTCATGGCCTTCGGGGATGATGACCAGCGGAATGTCGGCGGCGCGCAGGACCTCCATCGTCTCGGGCGGGCCACTGCCTTCGATGGCAAGGATCAGGTCGGGATCGACCGACAGCACGCCTTCCGGCGACAGCGCCCGGACATAGCCGACATCGGGCAGCGCCTCGACCTCGGCGGGATAGCTTGACGTCGTGTCGCGCGCGACCAGCCGGTCGCCCTGCCCCAGGGCATGCACGATCTCGGTCACCGCGCCGCCCAGCGACAGCACGCGGCCCGCCGGTTCGGCAAGCGCGGGCGGCGCTGCAAGGGCCGCCAGCAGGGCCAGAGAAACACATGTCTTTCGGAAACGGGATCCGGTCGCCATGGCACATCGCTTTCCAGAAGGGTTTGGAACGGCGTGGCTGGCTTTGCCCCGGTCGGGGCGTGACTGGCCGGGGGCACCCGCCCCCTTTCCTTAGTGATTTAATCAAGTTTGTTGGCAAGGGCAAGCAGGTCAGACCCTGCCGCCGCTCAGACGGAGGCGGGATCGCGCGGTGTCAGCCGCCAGAGAAACGCCAGCAGGCAGACGCTGCCCAGCGCCAGCGCCGCGATGATCCAAAGTGCCAGTCCGGCATCGAAGCGCGCCAGCAGCCAGACACCCAGCAACGGCGCCGCCGCCTGCGCGGCAAGTGCGGGCGCGGCAAGATTGCCCATGAGAACCGGATAGCGGTCAGGCCCGAAGAGCGCGAGCGGCAGCGCCCCCCGCGCGATCGAGAACAGCCCGTTGCCGCCGCCGTACAGCACCAGCGCCGCCCCCGCGAGGCCGAGGTCCGCCGCCAGCAGGACAAGCCCCCCGGCCACTGCGAAGGTCGAGGCCGCCAGCGTCCAGATCGGGTGATGCCGCCCGCGGCCCGCCATCTCGATCACGCGGGCGGCGACCTGCGCAGGACCGATCAGGGCCCCCAGTGCCACCGCGGCCGCCAGCGTCAGCCCCTGCGCCTGCAGGAAGGTGAACAACCAGACCGAGATATTGACGACAATCAGCCCGTTCAGCACGAACATCGCCGCCATGACCGACAGGATCAGCCTGTCGCGTGGGCTCAGCCGCGGCGGTGCCGATGCGCCGGGCGTATGGTCCGGGCGGCGCTCGGGTTCGCGCGGGATCGCCAGAAGGACAAGCGGCAGCGTTCCCGCCAGATGCAGCGCGGCATAGGCCAGCGGCACCCCCCGCCAGCCCCAGGCGTCGAGCATCAGCGTCGAAAGTGGCCAGCAGACCGTGCTCGCGAACCCGCCCCAGAGGGTAAGCGCGGTGATCGCGCTGCGCGCGTCGCGCCCGTAAAGCCGCCCCAGCGTCGCGAAGGCGGGATCGTAAAGCCCCGCCGCCATCCCTGCGCCCAGCACCAGCCAGCCCGCCCAGAAGACCCAGAGCACCTGCGCCGTCGCGATGATCAAAAGCCCCGCGCCGATCAGGGCGCAACCCGCCGCCAGCACCGGGCGCCCGCCATGGCGCGCGATGGCCCGCCCCACAAGCGGCGACACAAGCCCCGCCACCAGAAGCCCCGCCGACAGCGCCCCGGTCAGCGACCCCAGGCTCCAGCCCGTCTCGGCCGCGATGGGCGCGGCCAGCACCGTCATCAGGTAATAGGTGCTGCCCCAGGTGAAGATCATCACCACCCCAAGCGCCGATATGACGGGCCAGCGGCGCGCCGGGGCTGTCACGGCAGCAGGGCGCGCGGCGACATCGCGCGGGTCTTGGAAAGGGTCCCGATCATGCGCGCACTATGACCGGATTTGCACTCGGGGCCAGCCGATTCCCGCGCGCGGTCACTCGGCCGCGGCGACCAGCGCGACGGGGGCCGGAACAATCGCCGCCGCGACCCGGCGCCGCTGCGGCCAGACAAGCCGGAATGCCGCCGGGGTGAAGTAGAAACTGACCACGGTGGACAGCAGGACGCCCCCCGCCACCGCCATGGCAAAAG
>CAZNMV010000464.1:0-2512 GCA_964573835.1 uncultured Aestuariivita sp.
GTGCGCGAAGAGGGCGACGCGGTGCGCCGCTGCACCGGTGGGCTGATCTGCCCGGCGCAGGCGGTCGAGAAACTGAAGCATTTCGTCAGCCGCGCCGCCTTCGACATCGAAGGCCTGGGCGCGAAACAGGTCGAGATGTTCTATCGCGACGATCTTCTGCCCGTGCGCGAACCGGCCGATATCTTCACCCTGCAGCGCCGCGATGCCGCCAATCTTGCAAAGCTCGCCAATCGCGACGGCTGGGGGCAGACCAGCGCGAAGAACCTCTTCGCCGCGATCGACGACCGCCGCGCCATAGCGCTCAACCGGGTGATCTTCGGGCTTGGCATCCGCCATGTGGGCGAAGTGGCCGCCAGCGATCTGGCGCGGCATTTCGGGACCTGGGCGCGCTTTGCCGAGGCGGTGGATACGGCCGCGCGCGAACCCGCAGCACTGGCGCCGGACGCGAAGGCGCGCAAGGCCGCGATGCCCGACAGCCCCGCCTGGGCCGAGATCGTCAGCATCGACGGGATCGGCGACAGCGTGGCCGCCGCACTTGTCGCCGCCTTCGCCCAACCGGGCGAGCGGGCCTCGATCGACCGGCTGATCGCGGAACTCGACGTGCAGGAGGTGACGGCGCGGGCCGCCACCGACAGCCCCGTCGCGGGCAAGACGGTGGTCTTCACCGGAACGCTCGAAAAGATGACGCGCGCCGAGGCCAAGGCGCGGGCCGAGGCGCTGGGCGCCAAGGTCGCGGGATCTGTCAGTGCCAAGACCGATCTTCTGGTCGCGGGCCCCGGCGCGGGATCGAAGGCGAAGAAGGCGGCCGAGCTTGGCGTCGAGACGATCGACGAAGACGCCTGGCTGCGGCTTGTCGGCGACGCATGACCGGGCGGCCCGAGGTCCTTTTTCCGCTGTTCGCGGGGCTCGACACGCTTGACGGGATCGGGCCCAAGACCGCGAAACTGCTTGCGGGCCTCGGGATCGAACGGCCGCGCGATCTGGCGCTGCACCTGCCTTACGCGCTGGTCGACCGCCGCCGCCGCGACTCGATCCGCGGCGCCGTGCCGCCCTGCACGCTGACCGTCGCGGTGACCGTCGGCGCGCATCGCCCCGCGCCGCGCAAATCCGGCCCCTACCGCGTGCATGTCGAGGACGCGCAGGCCGATTTCCAGCTGGTCTTCTTTCATGCGCGCGGCGACTACCTGCAGCGCATCCTGCCCGTCGGCGCGCGGCGGGTGGTGTCGGGGCGGCTGGAACTGTTCGACGGGATGGCGCAGATGGTCCACCCCGACCACATCCTGCCCGAGGACGAGGCGGGTGATATCCCCGAGATCGAACCGGTCTATCACCTGACGGCGGGCGTCACGCAGAAGACGCTGTTCAAGGCGGCGCAGGGGCTCTTGTGCGCGCTGCCGGACCTGCCCGAATGGATCGACCCCGCGCTGATGGCGCGTGAAGGCTGGCCTTCCTGGGCCGATGCCCTGCGCGCGGCCCATGCGCCGCGCAATCCGGATGATCTGGCCGCGACGGCACCCGCGCGGGCGCGGCTTGCCTATGACGAACTGCTTGCGCATCAGCTGACGCTGGCGCTGGCGCGTGCGCGTATCCGGCGTGCCAAGGGGCGCTCCACCACGGGAACCGGTGCGCTGCGCGCCCGCGTCCTCGCCGCGCTGCCCTATGCGCCGACCGGCGCGCAGACCCGTGCGGTGGACGAGATCGCCGCCGACATGGCCGCGCCGCAGCGGATGAGCCGCCTTCTGCAGGGCGATGTGGGCGCGGGCAAGACGCTGGTCGGCTTCCTTGCGCTGCTGATCGCGGTGGAAGCGGGTGGGCAGGGGGTGATGATGGCCCCGACCGAGATCCTCGCCCGCCAGCATCTGGAAGCGCTGCTGCCGCTGGCCGAAGAGGCGGGCGTGGTGATCGAAATCCTCACCGGCCGTGACAAGGGGGGCGAACGTCAGGCGAAGCTTGCCGCCTTGGCGCGGGGCGACATCCATGTGCTGGTGGGCACGCATGCGGTCTTCCAGAAGGATGTCGATTTCCGCGATCTGCGTCTGGCCATCGTCGATGAACAGCACCGCTTCGGGGTCAGCCAGCGGCTGGAGCTTGGGCGCAAGGGCGACGGTGTGGATGTGCTGGTGATGACGGCAACGCCCATTCCGCGCAGTCTGGCGCTGGCCACGCATGGGGACATGGATGTCTCGGTGCTGGATGAAAAGCCGCCCGGGCGCAAACCGATCCGCACCGCCGCCGTGCCGACCGACCGGCTGGACGAGGTCATCGCCCATATGCGCCGCGCCATCGACGAGGGGCGGCAATGCTATTGGGTCTGCCCGCTGGTCGAGGAATCCGAACGCGTCGATCTGACCGCGGCGGAAGACCGGTTCCAGCGCCTGCGCGCGGTGCTGGGCGACGGCGTTGTGGGCCTTGTCCATGGCCAGATGCCGCCCACGGACAAGGACGCCGCCATGGCGCGGTTCGTGGCGGGGGAGACGAAGGTGCTGGTCGCCACCACGGTGATCGAGGTGGG
>CAZNMV010000465.1:0-2509 GCA_964573835.1 uncultured Aestuariivita sp.
CGAACCTGCTGATTAGAAGTCAGCTGCTCTATCCAGTTGAGCTATGGGACCGCTGCCCCGGTTCTGCCGGGACAGGCGCGGCTTGGCAAGCCTTGTGCGCGCGTCAGTCGAAATGCAGCACCATGAGACGCTTTCGGGGTCTTCGACGTACTCGCCGAAGGGCGGGCATGCGCGGAACCCTTCTCGGGCATAGATCGCCCGCGCTGCGGCCGAGGCTTCGCGGCTCCCGGTCTCCAGCCAGAGGCTGCGCAGCCCCGTTCCGCGCGCGGTTGCGATCAGATGCGACAGCATCGCCACCCCCAGCCCCGTCCCGCGGCGGTCCTCAGTCACATGCATCGACTTGATCTCGGCCGCGTCCGGCCCCAGCGGGGCAAGCGCGCCCATCGCCACGGGCCGGTCCCCGTCCCACATCGCGAAGAAGGCGATGCCCGCCGCGGCCAGTTCGCCCGGCGACAGGTGGTGATTGCTTTCGGCTGGGTAATGCGCGTCGCCGTGGGCGGCGTGGCGCCGGATCAGCTCGGCCAGACCTGGATCGCGCGGATCGGCCGGGCGGATGTCGCGGGCCAAGGCGTTCAGTGCGTCCAGGGGCTGCGCCGGTCGGTGGCGAAGTTCTCGCCATATCCGCGTGCGCGGATGTTGTGGCGGCGCGGCTTCGGTTCGATCACCTGCGCATCGATGCCGTGGTCGCGGGCATAGTCCACCGCCGCCTCGCGCGTCGGGAAGGCCAGATGCACCTGGGTCTGCGTGTCGGCCGACGATGTCCAGCCCATCAGCGGATCGATCTCGCGCGCCGAGGCCGGGGCGAATTCCAGCACCCAGTCCCGCGTCTTCGCCGTGCCCGATTGCATCGCCGTCTTCGCCGGCTGGTAGATCCGCGCGCGCATGCCGTCCTCCTGACCTGTCGTCGGGTGATATATGCGCGTCGCGGGGAAAACCGGCAAGGTCCGAATTGTCTCAGCCCCAAGGGGCCGGAGTGCAAGCCTTGGCTGCCAACCGACCCGCGGGGAGCGAGGGGTGGGTGTGTGCGGTCCGGCTGGCAGCCAAGTCTGCTGCTTGCCCCGTCACGATAACGCAGGCGCCGCATTCGGCTAAGAGAATTTTTACGTCTTTCCGCCACCCGCGGCCGCAACATTCGAAAAGGTGTCTCCAGAATGCTGTAAATAAAGCAATTTCACCGCCCTGCGACACTTTCGCCGCGCTGCAGGTTTCCGCCCGGGCGCGGCGCGGCCCCTTGAACCGCCGGGCATTCGCGTCACACTGAAGCTCCGTTTCCGCCATCCGAGGCCCCGATGACCCCGCCCGATGCCCCCATGACCGCGACCGACCCGCGCAGCCGCGACAAGCTGGAAGGCGGCCGCCGCTTCGTCATGCAGACCGAATTCAAGGCGGCGGGCGACCAGCCCACCGCCATTGCCGAACTCTCGGCCGGGCTCGACGCGGGTGACCGCGATCAGGTGCTTCTGGGCGCGACCGGCACGGGCAAGACCTTCACCATGGCCAAGGTCATCGAACAGACCCAGCGCCCGGCCATCATCCTTGCGCCCAACAAGACGCTCGCGGCGCAGCTTTACGGCGAATTCAAGGGCTTCTTCCCCGACAACGCGGTCGAATACTTCGTCAGCTACTACGATTACTACCAGCCCGAAGCCTATGTCGCGCGGTCGGACACCTATATCGAGAAGGAAAGCCAGATCAACGAACAGATCGACCGCATGCGCCACTCGGCCACGCGGGCGCTTCTGGAACGCGACGACGTGATCATCGTCGCATCCGTCTCGTGCATCTACGGCATCGGGTCGGTGGAAACCTATGGGGCCATGACGCAAGACCTCAAGGTCGGCGGGCGGTATGACCAGCGCGCGGTGATCGCAGACCTTGTGGCCCAGCAATACCGCCGCAACGATCAGGCCTTCCAGCGCGGCAGCTTCCGGGTGCGGGGCGATTCGCTTGAAATCTGGCCCGCGCACCTCGAAGACCGGGCGTGGAAACTGTCGTTCTTCGGCGAAGACCTCGAATCGATCACCGAATTCGACCCGCTGACGGGGCAAAAGACCGACAGCTTCGACCGCATCCGCGTCTACGCCAATTCGCACTACGTCACGCCGCGCCCGACGCTCAACCAGGCCGTCGTGGGCATCAAGCGCGAACTGCGCCAGCGGCTCGACCAGCTGGTGAACGAAGGCAAGCTGCTCGAGGCCCAGCGCCTTGAACAGCGCACCAATTTCGACCTCGAGATGCTCGAGGCGACAGGCTCCTGCAACGGGATCGAGAATTATTCGCGCTATCTCACCGGCCGCGCCCCGGGCGAACCGCCGCCCACACTCTTCGAATTCATCCCCGACACCGCCATCGTCTTCGCCGACGAAAGCCATGTCAGCGTGCCCCAGATCGGCGGCATGTATCGCGGCGACTACCGGCGCAAGTTCACGCTGGCCGAACATGGCTTCCGCCTGCCGTCCTGCATGGACAACCGCCCCCTCAAGTTCGAGGAATGGGACGCCATGCGCCC
>CAZNMV010000466.1:0-2494 GCA_964573835.1 uncultured Aestuariivita sp.
GTCTTGCCCGCGTTCATCCCGGTGCCCAGCATCGCGATGACAAGGCCCGCACGGCCGGGCGCCACGGCGGGCAGGGCGTAGCGGTCGACATTCAGCGGCAGGCCGAAAGCGTCCGTCAGCCGTCCGAGGATGGCAAGGCGCGTGGCCGATGCGACCTTGTCGTTGCGCGCTTCGATCTCGCCCGCGACGCCGCCCCCCGCAAGAAGGTCGGCACCTTGCGCGGACAGCTGCGCCGCGCCGTGGAACTGGTCCACCGCGTAGCGGTCGGCGCAGGCGACGACGATCCGGTCCCCGCACCAGAGCGTTGAGAACCGCCCGTCCGCCAGTTGCAGGCGCTTGTGGTTGCCGATCCGCGTGACCTCGGCCAGCACGAGATCGCCGGGCCGCACGTTGGCGAGATCGGTGTCGACCCCGACCGCGTCGCCGGGGGCGGCGCGGCGCACGGCGAAGCTCCACTTGGCGTCTTCGGCGGGGTGGGCGTGGCGCAAGGTGGGGGATGCGTCGGTCGTCATGCTGCTGTTCCTTCAAGCTGGAATGGGCGGCCGATCCCGCAGGCGGCGGCCTTGGAGCAGCCCGCGCAGCGGGCGTGCGGCTGGATGAAGTCGTGGTCGAGCCCGCCACGGGTGACGCAGTCGACGAAGTCGTGTCCGCAGCCCTGAAGGATGCGGAGCGAGATTGCGGGCACCAGACCCATGCCGCGCGCACGCGCCTCGGCCTCGGCGCACCAGCGCCGGGCGCGGGCGAGGCGGTTCGGCCCCTGCCGCGCGTCGATCGTCGCGTTCTGGCGGAGGTTCGGGTCGCGCTCGATGTCGTCGCCGCCCACGCAGACGACGATCCGGCGGTCGAGAAACCGGCGCAGGTTGGCGTGCAGCTGAAAGCTCTGACCCGTGTCGCGCGGCCCTGGGCCCATGCCCTGCGGCCATGCGACGGCCGGATCGGGGAAGGTCCACCAACCCGGCGCCGTGGCGCAGAGCCGCCCGACCATGCCGGGATAGAGCCAGGTGAAGCGGTGCGCGAATTGCGCCCCGCCCGAGAAGCCCGAGAGATCGAAGGGCCCGGGGCCGACCCGTCCCTCGGCCCGCAGTTCCGCCATCAGCCGAAGCAGGGCGAGGTCGGCGCGCCGGTTGCAGGCAGCGCGCTGGTAACGGGGCCAATGCGCCGCATCGAAACGGGGGACCACAAGGGTACGCCCGGTGGCGCCGGCGCGGGACAGGAGATGGAAAACCATCTCCTCCACGCCGCGCGTGATGCCGTGTACCGCGACGACGGCAGGCTGCGCTGCACCGCAGGCAGAGCCCAGGATCCAGGCGTCCGGGATAAGACCCGGCACGCCCGGCCGGAAGACGGGAACCGCGTGGCCCATGGTTCAGGCCGCTGCCAACGACGCAAGGCGGGCCCGCTCGGTCGCGGCGGCTGCCTTCTCGCGCATCTCTGCCGGAAGCAGGTCGAAGATGATGTGGATGCGGTCCTCGTCGCCGTCGTTATGCGCCTCGTGCATCTGGTCGTTGTCGAACCACCAGAGTTCGCCTTCGCGCATCCGGATCTCTTCGTCGCCGGCCTTGAGCCAGGACCCTGCGGTCGACTTCAGCACGAGGTGGTAGCGCCCGCGCACGCGGTAGTATTCGCCGCGGTCGATATGGGGATAGACCCGCCGCCCGGCGGGCAGGCAGACGATCTTGGCGCGACTCAGATCCGCATCGAGAAGCGTCGCCACATCGGTGATGAAGGCGCGGGCCAGCGGGAAGGTTTCGGAGCCGGTGGTCCAGCGGCTTTCATGGACGTCGCGGCGCTTGCGCCCGAAGAGCATGGACTGGCGCAGGCCGCGCAGCGGGATCGCGAGTGCCTCGCGCTGGACGGCGATCTTGTCCTGGCGGCCGGACGCCTGTGCCCAGGCGTCGCTGACCGAGGCGATTTCGGTCAGCAGCGGCTCGGTCGGGACGTTCTGGAGGATGCGCTTGAAGTATTTCATGGTCATGCCTTTCCCTTGGTTCGGTGTCCGATGCCGACAGAGCTAAACCTCGTGTCTGAGATGGTCCTGTCGCCCAGATGAACGGCGGATGAACGGAGCGTTAAGCCCTGTTCATGATCGGGCGGCGCGCTGGACTTCGCAGGGTCAGGCGGGGCATGGTCCGTCGGGGCGGTCCTCCGGGGCGCGCCCGTTTTGTCTTGTGTGTGGCGACCAGCCGCGCGGAGAGGTCCTTGGGATGACGACTGTCAGTGCCGTTGCGATCGCGTTTGCCCTGGTGGCATTCGCGCCGTCCTCGGCCATCGCCTCCGTGCGTCTGACCGGCGATCCTGCGCTGGCTCGGCCCGGGGTGCCGCTCGTCCGGGTGCAGCAGGACATTCCCGATGTCGTCCGGCTGCTGGCCGAGCGCGCGGTGCGCGCCCAGCGCCGTGGCGACGAAGAGACCGCGCGCCAGCTGTTCGAGACGATCCGCGGGATGGGCTATGTCGTCCGGCAGGCCGAGACCGATGACGACGACGATGATGACGA
>CAZNMV010000467.1:0-2487 GCA_964573835.1 uncultured Aestuariivita sp.
GGCTGCCGCCCCGGCATCCGTCGGCGCATCGAAGACGCAGAAGAGCGCGTCGCCGCCGTCGCCCTCGGCCCGCAGGAAGAGCGAGAGGCGTCCGTTGCGCAGCGCCGTCGCCCGCGTCAGGCGCGGCAGGCCGAGCGCCTGCGCGGCGATCCGCGCGCCGGGGCCGCTCAGGCAGGTATCGGCGGCAAGGCAAAGCGCATCCAGAACCTCGCGCGGGTGGCGGGTGGCGGCGGAACTCGCCAGCACAAGCCGCGCGTCGAGATCGCCATAGGCGACCAGCGTGCAACCCGGAAGATCGCGGCGCAGGGTGTCGAGTGTTTCGGTCACATTCATGCGGGATGTGCTCGGACCGTGGGGCGTGTCCCGCGCGGGCCATCGGGCTGCGGGCGCACGCGCTGGGGCACGATGCGCTCGCCCGTGCCGGTGTCGCGGGCGCGGGCCAGATCGATGGGTTCTGCGGGCGGATCGCGGGGCATGTCGGTCCCCGCGGGTGGAATGATCTCACCCTTCAGGATCAGATCGAGCAGACCGCAGACGAAGGGTTCCGCCCCGCTGCGCACCCAGCGGTCCCGGTCGTCGCCCGCCTCGACAGCATCGAGCAGCGACACAGGACAGATCGCGCGGAACCGCGACCCGGCTTCCGCCCCGAGGCGCGCCATCACCCGGGCACGGTCGCGGTCATTGGTCAGCTTGTCCCAGCGCGAGACGACAAGAAGTCCCTTTCTGCGCAGGTGTTCGGGCAGGTTGTCCCAGGCGGCGGCCTCGCTCTGCCGCCAGGCCTGGGTGGCGTGCGTGCACCAGATCACGATGTCGGCGGCACCGATCACGTCGCGCCAGACGCGGCCATCCATGTTCGGATCGGAAATGCCGGGCATGTCGATCAGATCACAGAGGTGCAGGATGTCGGCCTCCATGCGCAGCCGGACCAGTCTTGTGTCCTCGGGCGCGATATCGGCCAGCCCGCCTGCGGGCAGCGGATGCAGGTCGCCTGCATGGTCTTCGCGGTCGCCGCCCTCGGGGCCCAGGCTGATCATCACCGGCGGCAACCGCGTCGCGGTGATGCGCACGGGCAGGGGTGCCGCGCCCAGAAGCAGGTTCGTCAGCGTGCTCTTCCCGGCGCTGAATTCGCCCATCAGGGCAACCACGGGTTTGGGGCGGGCGTTTATCATGCGGCACACTCCGACAGATGTTCCATCGTCTGAGCGAGATCTTGTGCCGCGCTGTCGCTTGTCTCAGTGCTCATTGCGGCCCGCAGGCCCACTGGTCCTTCGGCTGCGCTGCGGGCAAGGCCCGCGATGGCGGCGCGCTGGCCGGTGACGAACTCGTCGAACTGGCGCAGAAGACCTTCTTGCAGGGAGCGCGCCTGATCTTCGGTCAGCTCGGACAGGATTGCGCCGGTTTCCGCCGCGATCATGGCGCGGAAACTGTCGGCGAAGGCGCGGTAGCCGCGGGTGCGCTGCCACCAGCCCGTCCACCAGCTGTCCTTGAAGTCGAGCGCGATGGTCTGTCCGATGGTGATGGGCGCGGCGGGTTCGGGCGATTGCGGCGCAGCGATGGTCAGCCCGTCGACCGCCGCGCCGAAGGTCCGGGCGTAAAGCGCGGCGATGTCGTCGGACAGCGCGTCGAAGGCCGCTTGCGCCGCGCCGCGCGACTGGGTGGCGAAGACGGTATGGGCCGAGCGCAGCAAGAGCCGCAGGCCCATCGGATCGTAATGCCAGCTGGGCGTGCGGCCATTCACCTCGAGGTGCCGGATCAGCGACTGCGTCGCGCGGTCGAGGAAATTGTCATGTGCCCGCGCCGCGCGGGTGCGAAACGTATCGAGACTTTGCGCCAGCGCGTCGTGCAACGCAGCCCGTCGGGTCGCCGCCAGCGCCGCCAGATCGCGGTCGATGCGCGCGGGGTCTGGCAGGCTGCCTTCGCCGGTCGCGCTGACTGTTACCGACTGCGCCAGCCGCAGCCCCGAGGCGAGGTTCATCGCCGCCCGCGCGATGCGGGCCAGCGCCTCGTTGCCCGGTCCTTCGGCAATGCGCGCCGACAGGGCCGCGTATAGATCGGGCAGGCCCGACAGGGTCCAGATCATGGCGGCGGCGTCTTCGTCCCGGTCGCCAGGGTCAAGGCGGGACGCGGCCCAGGACATCAGCGCCTCGCGGCTCGCGTCGGGCATCGCGTCGATCTGGTTGGCGAGAGCGCGCGTCGCCCAATAGGCGCTGCCGAAGATGATCTGCGCATCCTCGGGGCCGCCGCGCGCCTTCAGCGTGGCGGCGATGCTGTCGCGGATTTCCGGCACCTGCGTCGCGGGGTCGGACAATTCGTCGATCCGGTTCACGAAGATCACCACGTCGCGCGCCCGCAGCGTCGAGATCATGCGGATCACACCCATGTCGACCGCCGTCAGCGCCTGATGCGCCGAGAGCACGACGACGCAGATCCGGCTGTCGCGCAGCGCCTGCAGCGTGACCTGTTCGCGCATCATGAAGGTGTCGTTCA
>CAZNMV010000468.1:0-1164 GCA_964573835.1 uncultured Aestuariivita sp.
AAGCCGGCGGATGGGGGCCGAAGAGCCGGGCGCCGTGCTGGACGCTCACGGCCGCGGGCGCCGCCCGCTGGTCGAGGCGGCCGACAGCCTGCGCCGTCTGGGCCTTGTCTCCATGCTGCTGATCGCGGGTGCGATGGCGGCGATGATCACGCTGGCGGCCAGCGCCGCGCTTGCCGCCAATGCGCAGGTCATCGAGGTGCTGCGCCTGGTCGGCGCGCGCGACAGCTTCATCGCCAGTGCCTTCATCCGCCGCTTCACCCTGCGCGCGCTCATGGGGGCTGCGGTCGGCACCGCGCTGGGTGTCGCCGGGGTGGCCCTTCTGCCTGACGCCTCTGAGGCGGGCGGCTTTCTGACTGGTTTGGGCTTCCGCGGTGCAGGCTGGCTCTGGCCGTTCGCCATTCCGCCGCTGGCTGCCGGTGTCGCCCTTCTGGCCACGGCCTATGCCGCGCGCCGCATGCTGAGGGCGCTGAGCTGATGTTGCGCTGGATCGTCTCGCTGATCTTCGTCGTGCAGATGTATGTGGCGATCTTGGTCGTGGGCCTTGCGTTCGCGCCCTATGCGCTGGTGTCGCGCGAAGGGGCCTATGGCGCCTGCAAGACCCTGTCGCGCTGGGTGTTCTGGACCGCGGGCTGGATGGTCGGCATCCGGACCGAAGTGCGCGGCACGGTGCCGGAAGGCGAGGTCATCATCGCCGCCAAGCACCAGTCCTTCCTCGACATCATGATGATCTTCACCGCCCTGCCGCGGGCCAAGTTCATCATGAAGCGCGAAATCCTCTGGACCCCGATCGTCGGGCTTTATGCCCAGCGGCTGGGTTGCGTGCCGGTCAATCGCGGCAAGCGCGGCGCGGCCATCGCCAAGATGGTCAAGGATGTGGCGCGGAAGTTCACGGAACCGGGCCAGCTGATCATCTATTCGCAGGGCACCCGCGTGCCGCCTGGGGTGAAAAAGCCCTACAAGGTCGGCACCGGCGTGCTTTACGCCGAACTGAAGCAGCCCTGCGTGCCGGTCGCGACCAATGTCGGCGTGATGTGGCCCAAGCGCGGCATCCTGCGCAAGCCCGGCGTCGCGGTGGTCGAATTTCTGCCGGTAATCGAGCCGGGGTTGTCGCGTGATGATTTCATGCGGCATCTGGAGAAGTCGGTGGAAGCGCGCTCGGATGCG
>CAZNMV010000468.1:1174-2483 GCA_964573835.1 uncultured Aestuariivita sp.
GCGATGCCTTCATGGAGCGGCTGGAACAGGTGGTCGAGACGCGGTCGGATGATCTGATGCGCGAAGCGGGGTTCGATCCGGATGGACGCAATCACTGACATATCGGCGCTCGAGGCGCTTTACGGCCAGCCCGGGGCACCGGCGCTCAGGAAGGTGGCGCGGCGGATGACACCGCTTTACCGGCGCTGGATCATGGCCTCGCGCTTCTGTGTGCTGGCGACGGTGGGCCCGGACGGGACGGATGCCAGCCCGCGCGGTGACGATGGCCCCGTGGTGCAGGAACTGGACCCGGGCACGCTGGCCATGCCCGACTGGCGCGGCAACAACCGGCTGGACAGCTTGCGCAACATCGTGGCGGACGGGCGCGTGTCGCTCATGTTCATGGTGCCGGGATCGGAGAGCGTGGTGCGCGTGAACGGGCAGGCGCAGGTGAGCGCCGACGAGGCCCTGCGCACGCGCTTCGGGCGCGGGGGCAAATTGCCCGCGACCGTCATCGTGATCGCGATCGGCGAGATCTATGTGCAATGCGCCCGCGCGGTGATGCGCGCCGGCCTCTGGTCGCGCGAGGACAGCGCGGGCCTGCCGAGCCTGGGCGATATCCTGGCCGAGATGACCGACGGCGCCGAAGGCGGTGCCGCCTATGACGCGGAATGGTCGGGCCGGGCGGCGGGAACGCTCTGGTAGGACAAGAGGGCGCGCGGCCCCCTCACCCTGACCCTCTCCCCCGAGGGGGAGAGGGGAATAGCATCGGTACTTGCGGTGTGCTTTGTCCTCTGCCCCGGAGGGAGAAGGTCAGACGACTACCGCCGCCACGCGCCTCCCTCCTCTCCCCCTCGGGGGAGAGGGTCGGGGTGAGGGGTCGGATCAGCTGTGGATCGGCCCGTCGCCGCAGGCCAGCGCCGCCTCGCGCACCGCTTCGGAATAGGTGGGGTGGGCATGGCAGGTCAAAGCCAGGTCTTCCGCCGACGCCCCGAATTCCATCGCCACGCAGATCTCGTGGATGAGATCCCCCGCTGCCGGACCGATGATATGGGCGCCGAGGATACGGTCGGTTGCCTTGTCGGCGAGGATCTTGACGAAACCGTCGCCCGCGAAATTCGCCTTGGCCCGCCCATTGCCCATGAACGAGAACTTTCCGACCTTGTAGGCGCGGCCTTCCTCTTTCAGCTGCTCCTCGGTCTTGCCCACGTTCGCGACCTCGGGGTGGGTGTAGATCACGCCGGGGATCACGCCGTAATTCACGTGGCCATGACGGCCCGCTCCGAGCTGGGCCACCGCCATGCCGTCGTCTTCGGGCTGGTGGGCGCGC
>CAZNMV010000469.1:0-2476 GCA_964573835.1 uncultured Aestuariivita sp.
GGGTCGATCTCGACCGAGAACTCGGCACCCTCCGCGAAAGGCGCGACCTCGGCCACCGCGCGCGCCAGATCGGTGATCATCTCGGGCGTCATCAGTGTGGGCGTGCCCCCGCCCCAGTGCAGGCGCGACAGCCGGATGCCCTCGGGCAGGTGCTGCGCGAGAAGCTTCAGTTCCGCTTTCAGCGTCTCGACGTAATCCGCGACCGGTTTCGCGGTCTGCGTGCCCTGTGTCCGGCAGGCGCAGAACCAGCACAACCTGCGACAGAACGGCACATGCAAATACAGAGATATGTTCTGGGCGGGGTCGAGCGATTGCAGCCATCGCCCATGTATATCGGGCCCGACGGCCTCCGAGAAATGCGGCGAGGTCGGGTAGCTCGTGTACCGGGGTACGCGGGCATCGAAGAGCCCGAAACGGGCGAGTTGCGCGGAATCTGCCATGAGACTAGGCTTAAAAGCCAATGGGGTGGAGCCGCCTTGACCTAAATCAACCCGGAAGCACGCATGTTAGTGACCCAGACAGTATCGCAGGAATGCGGCGATTGCCCGATCCGACATCGCGCCGTATGTGCCCGTTGCGAACCCGACGAGCTGCAGACCCTCGAGGAAATCAAGTACTATCGCAACTTCCAGGCCGGTCAGACGATCATCTGGTCAGGCGACCGGATGGATTTCGTCGGTTCCGTCGTGTCGGGCATCGCCACCCTCACCCAGACGATGGAGGACGGGCGCTGCCAGATGGTGGGCCTGCTTCTGCCGTCCGATTTCGTCGGCCGCCCGGGTCGTGATGGTGCGGCCTATGACGTCGTCGCCACCACCGATGTGGTCATGTGCTGCTTCCGCAAGCGCCCCTTCGAAGACCTGATGACCAGCACACCCCACATCGCGCACCGCCTGCTGGAAATGACGCTCGACGAACTCGACGCTGCGCGGGAATGGATGCTGGTGCTGGGCCGCAAGACGGCGCGCGAAAAGATCGCGAGCCTTCTGGCCATCATCGCGCGCCGCGACAACACACTCAACAAGCGCAATGCCAAGACGCGCATGGTCATCGACCTGCCGCTCACGCGCGAGGCGATGGCAGATTACCTCGGGCTCACGCTCGAAACCGTCAGCCGTCAGATCTCGGCGCTTAAGAAGGACGGCGTGATCGAGCTCGAGGGCAAGCGCCACGTCATCATCCCCGACATCCGCCGCCTGATGGATGAAGCGGGCGACGACAGCGACGGCGGCTTCCTCGTCTGACCGCCCGGGCCCGGATGGATGCGCCGCACCCATCCCGCGCCTCACACATCCGCCCGCTGCACCCCTTCCGCGATGGCCTGCCGCAGCTTCGTCTCGAGCGATTTCTGCTTGGCCTTGGAGTGGTATTTGAGCCCGAACATGTCCTTCACATAGAAGGTGTCCACCACCTGTTCGCCATAGGTCGCGATGACCGCATTGGCGATATAGACATTGTTGGCCGCCAGCGTCCGCGCCAGATCATAGAGCAGCCCCGGCCGGTCGCGGGTATCCACCTCGATGATCGTGTAGATGTCGGACCCGTCATTGTCGAAACTGATATGGGTCGCGACCTCGAAGGCCTTTTCGCGCTTCTTGATCTTGTCGCGCGACTTCAGCGCCTCGCGCGGGACCAGCTCGCCCCGCAGCGTCTTCTCGATCATCTGCGTCAGCCGGGGCAGGCGGGCCGCCTCGTATGGCGTACCTTCTGCGTCCTGGATCCAGAAGGCGTCGGTGACATAGCCGTCCTTCGTCGTATAGCTGCGCGCATCGACCACGTTCGCTCCCACCAGCGCCAGCGCACCGGCCAGCCGCGCGAAGATGCCCGGGTGATCCTCCATCACGAAACAGGCGCGCGTCGCGTCGCGGTCCTCGTCCGGGAATAGGTTGATCAGCATCCGCCCTTCGTCGTCGCTCCGGTCCATCTCGCGCAGCATGCGGGCGAAATCCACATGCGCGGTGACATGCAGCCCCTGCCAATAGGGGTCGTAATGCCGCTTCGTCTCGCGGGCGAGGTCGGCCTTGGGCCAGTCGGGCAGGGCGGCGCGCAAGCTCCGCTTGGCCTCGTCGCCGCGGTTCTCGCGGTTGAGATCTTCCATCCCGTTTTCCAGCGCGCGGCGCGCCTGCCGGTACAGCGCGCGGATCAGCGCCGCCTTCCAGTTGTTCCAGGTGTTCGGCCCCACGCCGCGGATGTCGCAGACCGTCAGCACGCAGAGCAGGTCCAGCCGCGACACAGTCTGCACCGCCTTGCAGAAATCGCGCACCGTGCGCGGATCGGCGATGTCGCGCTTCTGCGCCGTGTCCGAGAGCAGCAGGTGATAGCGCACCAGCCATTCCACCGTATCGCTTTCCGCCTTGGTCAGCCCCAGCCGGGGCGCCACGCTGCGCGCGATCAGCGCGCCGAGCTGGCTGTGATCCTCGGGCCGGCCCTTGCCGATGTCGTGGAGCAGAAGCGCGGTGTACAGCACCTTGCGGTT
>CAZNMV010000470.1:0-2474 GCA_964573835.1 uncultured Aestuariivita sp.
CGGGCTTCCGTGCCGGTCGGCACGCTGCTCGGCCTTGATGCTCCGTCGGTCCTGTTGCGGCTGACGGCCCCGGTCCCCTCGGTCATCGGTCGGGCGGATCAGCACCGCTTCACAATTTCCGCGCGCGAGGCCCTCTGATGAGCCGCGATCTGACCGTCGCCTTCGCCACTGCGCTCGCCGATCAAAGCCTCCGGCCGGTCATCTTTTTTGAGGGTCAGTTCGCCACGGGCTGGGTCCGGATCTGGTCGGGGCTGGGAGAGGTCAGTTGGAACGGCCATGCTTGGGCCGGGGCTGGGTCTCTGCTCGGGCTCGGGGCCATCGACGAAACCCAGGAGGTCGTGGCAGGCGGCACGGCGGTGTCGCTTTCCGGCGTTCCGCTGGACCTCGTACAAATGGCGATCGAAGAAGCGCGCCAAGGCTTGCCGGGTAGGATCTGGCTGGGACTTTTGGCAGAAGATGGCAGCATCATCGCGGATCCGGTTCAGGCGTTCTCAGGCCGACTTGACGTGCCGGAGATCAAGGATGATGCCGACACCTGCACGATCACCATCAGCTATGAGAGCCGCCTCATCGACCTGACCGTAGCGCGGACCTGGCGCTACACGCACGAAAGCCAGCAGGTGCTGTTCCCGGGCGATCTTGGGTTCGAATACGTCACCGCGATCCAAGACCGCGAAATCACCTGGGGGAGGGGATGAGAGAAGGTCAGAGGATGAATGGGTTCACGATTTTCAGACGGCCCTCGATCAAGAGGCCATGATGCATGTCTTCGGAGTAGAGCGTGGTGCACTCATTCTGCAGCGCGGCAGCGACGATCATGGCGTCATAGACTGCAAGTCCATATCGCTCACCGAGAGCCCTCCCAATCTCATGAGTAGATGACGTCAGGGCTACGACAGGGCACAGGGTGCAAATGTCATCCAGGAATAGCCCGGCGTCCTGCCAGGACAGACCTGCCTTCCGAATGCAATTGGCGAGGGTTTCGTTGAGAACCTGAACGCTGATCATTCCGCCTCGAGCAACGAGATTTTCGGCGATCTCGGCTTTTGGCCCGTTGTCGAGAAGGTAAAGAATGATGTTTGTGTCGAGAAACTCAGCGCTCATGTGCTTCTTCACGGCCGAGGCGGTCTGCAGTGGACAGACGCCCGCGGAACTGCCGCAACGAGGCCAGCACCTCTTCGGGGCGCTTGCGACGGGCAATGGCAAGACCGCCTGTTTCGACTGCACGTATTTCGATGTCATCACCTTCGCGGAGGCCAAGCTTGCGCACGAGCTCCGCGGGAAGGCGAACGGCTAGGGAATTGCCCCATTTGGCGACGTGCATAATTTTACCCCCTCTGGGCGCGGATAGACGTTTTGGAAATGTATATCTTTCGGAGCGCGTCCGCAAGCGAGTGGACCGAGAGCCCCAAAAGGACAGACACTCATGCCCCGCGTTGACCACTGGGAGTGCCTGCTCGCGGCGGCGATCGATACGGCACGGGCGCGTCCCTTCGTCTGGGGTGTCCACGACTGCCCCACCTTTGCTTTTGAAACGCGCATGATCCTCACGGGCGGCGAAGATATCGCTGCTCTCTGGCGCGGACGCTACACCACCGCACTCGGCGGAGAGCGTGTGATGCGCCGCCTGGGCTGGGCCTCGCTCGAAGACATGGGCCGCGCGCTCCTGGGCGAGCCACGCCCGACCGTACTACTCGCCCAACGGGGCGATATCGTTCTGTCCGACACTGGCCTTGGCTTTGGCATCTGCACCGGGGCCAGCGCCGTCGGGATGGCGCCCGAGGGGCTTGTTGCAGTGCCGCTCACCTCCTGCCGGCTTGCCTGGCCCGTCTGACCTCGGAACCACTCCATGCCCTTCATCGTGACAGCCGTCACCGCGATCGCGGGGGCAATCGGCGGCGTATTGGCTGCGGGCGGGATTGGGGCCGCGCTCTTGCGGATCGGCGGCACGCTGCTTCTGTCCTACGCGGCGCAGGCCCTGATGCCAAAACCTCAGACCACGATGCAGCCGCGGACGGTGACGATCCGCGAGCCGGTGGTGCCGCGCGATCTGGTCTATGGCCGCACCCGGAAGGGTGGGGTGATCGTCTTCCTTCATGCTTCGGGGTCGGACAACAGGTTCCTCGATCTGGTGATCGTGCTGGCGACGCATCGGGTCAAATCCATCGGGGCCATCTACTTCGAGGGCGAGATGGCCCTTGATGCCGCGGGGGCCGCTCAGGGCCGCTGGGCCGGGAAGGTCCTCTTTGAGAAGGCGCTTGGACTGCCGGAGCAGGCGGCCTTTGCGGGGCTGCGGGAAGACGTATCGGACAAATGGTCGGAGGCGCATCGCCTGCGCGG
Source organism: uncultured Aestuariivita sp. (assembly GCA_964573835.1). Lineage (GTDB taxonomy): Bacteria > Pseudomonadota > Alphaproteobacteria > Rhodobacterales > Rhodobacteraceae > JAGYKE01. The sequence goes on from CAZNMV010000470.1 coordinate 2,341, forward strand.
CTGTGCGGCGATCCGGCTGCGGCTCACCTATGACCAGGATGCCTTCCCGAGCGGGATCCCGAACATCACGGTAGATATCGAGGGCAAGGACGACATCTGGGACCCGCGGACACAAACCGCAGGCTATTCCGAGA
>CAZNMV010000471.1:0-2469 GCA_964573835.1 uncultured Aestuariivita sp.
GGTCGTGACAATCAAGCCCGGCATGGTGGCCGAGGACGATCTGCGCCGCCATTGCGCGGGACAATTGTCAGACTACCAATGCCCCGAAACCTATCTGCTGACCGAAGCCCCCCTGCCGCGCAACGCCAATGGCAAGATCATGAAGCGCAGCATCGCCTGACCGGTCGATCATCGGCGGCGGGGCCGTGCGGGCCCCTCGCCCGCATATTCAGTCCGCGCCGCGGCACGGACTGTACTGCCCATGGTCGCCTCTCCCGCGGATGGCCCCGGTCAACCTGTCGGACAAATGGCGAAAAACAGGCAGAGAACGACTGTCGCTTCTGTGACCCGTCTGATGTCCATGACAGGGCGGCGATCATGCACCGCCTGCTTCTGGGCATCGAGGACGCCCCGCCTCAGGCCGTGGCCGGCTGACAGAAGCCCCGGACTGTCCGAACGCGTCTGCCAGCCTTCCGACCATGATCACGCCGTCGGGGCAACGTGTGCCTCGGGCTCATCCGCAGCAATTGCCCGGCAGGTGGTGGGCGTGAACGCCGCTGTGGTTGCAGCAGCCGCCTTTCCACCATTCAGCCCCTGCCCCATGGCAATACTTGTCGTCCGCCCCGGTCATGGCCATGAACATCGGGTGATAATTGCGGCAGACCTCCAGCTCGGTCTTGACCCAGTGGAGGGGATCGCTGCCGTAATGGTCCCAGTAATCGCCGTCCATGTTCAGGCCCGGCACCGCGGGGTTCCAGCTTTCGTCAAGCCAGAGGTCCACGTCGCCATACTTGGCGCAGAGCTTGCGGATCGCGGGATCGTCCAGCGCGCCGAGCCGTCCGTTCTCGATCAAGGTCTCGTTGTCGCCCTCACGCTCCATCGTGTAGGTCGGGAAATAGAGGTGCAGGTGCCAGTGGCCCACAAGGTGGCCTGCCCGCGCGGCGCGGCGTTCGGCCATGGACGAGATGATCGTGCCGAAACCCATGTGGATCACGCCCGAGCGCACGCGTTCGTAAAGGCAGTTGACGAAACCGCTGGGGAAATCCTTGCGCGGGCGGTGCACATGCGGGTTGGTGCCGATCGAGGCCTCCCACCAGTAAAGCAGGCCCTTGCCGGGGAATTCCGGGTACTGGATGTGGTCGGTCTCGGCCTGCAGCTTGCGCAGGCGGTCACCGAAATCGCCGCCTTCGTTGATCTGCACGATCTTCGAGTTCTCGACGATCAGCTGCGTCCAGTCGCAGGGCGCGATGTGGTTCGTAGTGCCCGCGATGACGCCGTTGCCGTCTTCCTTGCCCGGCAGGAACATCCAGGGCCGCCCCGTCACATGACCCGGCAGATAGGTCTTGCCGAAATGTTCGTTGGTGGTCCACGTCGCCGAGGTCAGGCCGGGGTCGTAGAATTCGCGCTTGCTGTCCCAATATCCGGCGTGGTTCGTGAATTCGATGTCGGTGCCTTCGGGATCGACGATGCGCGCGCGTTTGCAGGTGCGCACGCGGTCCCACGTCCAGCGGTCGATCGCGTTCAGCACTTCGATCGGCATGGCATGGGCGGGCGAGGCCAGGATTTCCGGCGTGATGAAGGGCATGCGCTGGATCTTGATGAAGCGTTCAGCCAGCACCGGGCCGCCATAACCCATCAGGATCTTGTCATACTGCTGCTTCTTCTCTTCCTCTTCCCACCAGTCCATCCACTCGGCCAGTTCCTTGGTGCGGAACAGGTAGTAGTCGACTTCGTCCGAGCCGATCCATTGCGGCACCGGGCCGCGATCGATCTTCTTGATCTCGTATCTGACGCCGTACTTCTCGAGGATCTTCTGGCAGGCCTGGATCACGAGGTCGCTGTGCCAGTTGTCGACGCGCAGAAGCACGCGTTCGCCCGGCTGCAGATCCCAGCACGCATTCAGGCCGTGATTGTAGGGACGGCGCGCCACATGTTCGAGATAGGGCAGCAACTGGTCGGGATGCGTCACCTCGACGAAGGGCGGGCAGCGCGGCGGACGCGTGGCCTTGAGCGGCGGCGCATCGAAGCGGGGTGCACCCTGCGGGCGGCCGTGGATCAGGTTGCGCCCGGGCGTCTTGTCCAGACTATGGCTGGGGCGTTCAGACGCGATGCGGGTGAAATCCTCGGGCATTCTCGCTCTTCCTTCTCTGTCTGGGCGCGCCGGATCTCAGCCAGACGCCAGCCCTGTCTGGATATCGGCCACCAGGAATTTGGCCTGACGTTCCTCGACTTCCTCGAAGCCGATGAACGTCTTGAAGTCGGTCATGGTCATCACCGGATGCGGCAGGCGGGCGGTGCCCAGGTCCTGCATGAGGCGCGCATAGTTCTCTTGCATCGTGCGGGCCGCCGTCATCAGGCCGACCAGCGGGAAGACCGCGAGACCTGCCACCTGGCGGATCTGGTCGGGCGTCAGGTCGCTTTCCAGCCAACCCAGAATCTGCAGCGACAGCGGCACGCCCACAGCCTCGCGGAAGCGCTTGAGGCCTTCGA
>CAZNMV010000472.1:0-2448 GCA_964573835.1 uncultured Aestuariivita sp.
ATCGCGCCCGTGGTCTTCGGGGTCGAGGACGCGACCCTGTCGGTCGTCAAGGGCGCGATCGAGGCGGTCTGCGCGCTGGCCGGGCACCGGATGGCCGAGACCGACCCGGACCTTGGCGCGAACCTGATGATCTTCTTCTTCCGCGACTGGGATGAGTTGACGGCGGTCCCGGGCCTCGACCGGCTGGTGCCCGATCTCGGGCCGCTGGTGGCCCGCCTGCAGGCGGCCGACGCCAACCAGTACCGCATCTTCCGCAGCGATGACGACGGTGCGATCCGCGCCGCCTTCGTCTTTCTGCGGATGGACGCGCATCTGTCCGCGGTGCCCGCCGAAACGCTGGCGCTGAGCCAGGCGGTTCAGACCATGCTCCTGTGGTCGGACGCGGCCTTCCAAGACGCCTCGCCCCTTGTCCGGGCGGGCGACAGCACCATCCTCAGCCCAGACATCGCCGGTGTGATCCGCGCCGCCTATGATCCCGTGCTGCCGCATGCGGCCACCGACCCGGCCCATGCGCTGCGCATCGCGGCCCGGATGGCGCGGCCCTCGTGACCACAGACCCCGGGAAGGGAGAGACCATGACCGATCCGCACCGCTTTCCCGTCACCGTCTATTACGAAGACACCGACATGGCGGGCATCGTCTATTACGCCAATTACCTGCGCTACATCGAACGCGCACGGTCAGAGATCGTGGAAGAGGTCGGGCTTGACCAGAACGCCATGCGCGCGCGCGGGATTGTCTTCGCCGTGACGCGGGTCGAGGCGGATTACATCGCGCCCGCGCGGCTCGGCGACCGGCTGACGGTCGAGACGACCCATGGTGCCGAAGGCCCGGTGCGCTGGGTCTTCGACCAGCGCGTGCTGCGGGGCGACACCGTGATCTTCCGCGCGCGGGTAAGCGCGGTCACCATGACGACCGAAGGCCGACCCCTACGCCTTCCGGCAGAGATTCGCGCATCAAGGCCCTGACGGCGCCCTCTGTCACGGCGGTTTCATTGGCATTCCCCTTGCTGATCGGATAATCTGTTCGCAAATGCGGCCGGACACAGGCCGAGAGGCAGAGCAGGCTGATGGAAACGGAACTTCTGGCACAGGCCCATGGGGCCGATTATTCGTTGTGGGGGCTCTACGCGCGCGCAACGCTGACGGTGAAGCTGGTCATGATCATGCTGGTCCTGTCCTCGTTCTGGGGCTGGGCCATCATCATCCAGAAAGTTCTCGTCTTCCGCACCGCGCGGGCCGAGGCGGCCCGCTTCGATCGCCGCTTCTGGTCGGGCGAACCGCTCGATGTGCTGTTCGAGGAGATCGGGCCCGATCCCTCGGGCCGGGCCGAGCGCGTCTTCGCCGCGGGCATGACCGAATGGCGCAGGTCCCACCGCGATGACGGCGGGCTGATCGCGGGCGCGCAGGCGCGCATCGACCGCAGCATGGATGTGGCCATCGCCAAAGAGGCCGAGGGCCTTCAGAGCGGCCTGGCGATCCTGGCCACCATCGGGTCGGTCACGCCCTTCGTGGGTCTGTTCGGCACGGTCTGGGGCATCATGAACGCCTTCATCGAAATCGCCGAGCAGCAGAACACCAACCTCGCCGTCGTGGCCCCCGGCATCGCCGAGGCGCTTCTGGCGACCGGTCTGGGCCTTCTGGCGGCGATCCCGGCGGTGATCTTCTACAATTCGCTCTCTTCGGCGGCGGACCGCCTGATCGGCGGATACGAGGCCTTCGCCGACGAATTCGCCACGATCCTGTCGCGACAGCTGGACAGCTGAGATGGGTGCCGGTGTCCTCAAGTCGGACAAGGGCGGCAGCCGCAGGCGGCGGCGGTCGCGCACGCAGCCCATGTCCGAAATCAACGTGACGCCCTTCGTCGATGTCATGCTGGTGCTTCTGATCATCTTCATGGTGGCCGCGCCGCTTCTGACCGTGGGCGTGCCGGTCGAGTTGCCGAAGACCGCCGCCAATGCGCTGCCCACGGATGAAGAGGAACCGCTGACCGTCACCATCACCGCCGAAGGCGCGGTCCAGATCCAGACCACAGACGTCGCGCGCGAAGATCTCGTGGGGCGGCTGCGTGCCATCGCCGCCGAACGCACCAGCGACCGCGTCTTCCTGCGCGCCGACGGGGCCGTGCCCTACGAGGTGGTGATGCAGGTCATGGGCGCGCTCAACGCAGGCGGATTTTCCAACATCGGTCTGGTCACGGATGTGGGCGGTCCGCGGCTGGACGGATCGGACGGGTGAGGCGCGGTGCAGACCGGGACCTATATCTCGGGGGCGGGCCATCTTCTTCTGATCGGCTGGGCCCTTTTCGGGGCGCATCCGAATCCTGACCCGCTTCCCTTCGAGGTGCAGAGCGTCTCGATCGTCACAGGGGCCGAGTTCGAGGCGCTTTTCGCGGCCGAACGCCCCCCCTTCACCGTGGCCGAGCCCACAGCGCTGACCCCGCCCGCGA
>CAZNMV010000473.1:0-1794 GCA_964573835.1 uncultured Aestuariivita sp.
AGGCCGCCCAGATATGGGACGTCAACACACCTATGCTGACGGCAAGCCTTGCAGCTGCGGGCGTCGAACTCGTCGCCTCGGCCCATGGTGCAGACAGCCGCGCAGACCTTGCCCGTCAATTGGGTGACATGGCGGCGCAGGCCGACCTTGTCATCACCACGGGCGGTATCTCGGTCGGGGAAGAAGATCATGTAAAGCCCGCCTTCATGGCACTCGAGGGCGAGGTCTTGTTCAGCGGCGTCGCGATCAAACCGGGCAAGCCCGTGTCGGTCGGGCGCATCGGGAAAGCGTATTGGCTTGGTCTGCCCGGCAATCCGGTGTCTGCCTTTGTCACTTGGCATGTGTTCGGAATGGCGATTGTCCGTGCCCTGACCGGCGAACGGACCGGCATGCCGACCCGGCGGCACGTCGTGACCGCAAGCGAAATCCGCCGCAAGCGAGGGCGCTGCGAACTCCGACCCGCCACGTTGGCCGGGTTCGACTCCCATGGCCGCGAGATCGTCAGTTTCGAGGATGCCACCCATTCGGCGCGTGTCGGCCTGCTGTCCCTCTCGGATGGGCTGATGTTTCTGCCCGCCGATGCCGAATGCCTGCCAGCCGGTGCGCTGGTCGAATTCCAACCTTTCTGCCAATCCTGAAGGAGCCCGGATATGAAACTTGCCTACACGATGGCGCCGGGACGCGGCGATACCGATCTGGTGCTTGAACGGCTGGCAGCCGATCTCGCGGCCCGGGGTCTCAGGTGCTGCGGGACCGTCCAGATCAACAGCGAGCGCGCCGATGCGGGTCCCTGCGACATGGATGTACGGGTGTTGCCCGATAGGGCCGTCTTGCGCATCAGTCAGGATCTTGGCCCGCAGGCGCGGAGTTGCCGCCTCGACCCGGCCGCGCTTGAGACGGCCGTCGGACTGGTCGCGGCTGGCCTGTCATCCGGCGCGGACCTATTGATCGTCAACAAGTTCGGCAAACACGAGTCCGAGGGGCGGGGGTTCCGTAGCGTGATCGCCGAGGCTGTCGCGATGGATATCCCCGTTCTCGTCGGCCTCAACGCGCTCAACCGACCGGCCTTCGAGAGTTTCGCGGAAGGGATGGCAATCCAGCTGCCGTCGGATCCCGCCGCGCTAATGGCGTGGGTCGAGGACGTTACATCGAAGGCGGACGAAGTGGTCTGAGATCAGCCGACGCGCGCGATCTGCCGCCCATCCTCTCGCCATTCCGGCAAACCGCCGTCAAGGCGGCGCGCATTGAAACCGTGTTTGCGCAGGGCGGCCACAGCCTGGTGGGCATAGATGCAATAGGGGCCCCTGCAATAAGCCACGATTTCGGCGGCTGGATCGAGCGTTGGGACAATCCGCTCGATCTCCGTCAGCGTCGCGTGGAGCGCGCCCGGAATGTGACCCGCAGCGTATTCATCTGCGGGGCGGACATCGAGCACGGTCACAGAACCCTTGGCGATCCGTGCTGCGAGGTCTTCCCGGCTGACCGGTTCGGGGGCATCCTCGCCGCTTGAAAGCCCCCGCAGGATACGCTCGACCTGCGCGAGGTTCCGCTCGGCAACGATGCGCAGAAGGTCCATCAGCGCGAGTGTCTTCACGTCGGTCAGCCGGTAGATCACCGCCTTGCCGTCGCGGCGACTGGTGACGAGAGCGGCCCGGCGCAACTGTTGCAGATGCTGCGAGCAGTTGGCGATGGTCAAGCCCGTCTTTTCCGCCAGCGCCTCCACGCCCCGCTCTCCTTGTGCGAGCTGTTCGAGCAGCGACAGCCGGGCCGGTGCCGACAAGGCGCGTGCGACGA
>CAZNMV010000473.1:1804-2444 GCA_964573835.1 uncultured Aestuariivita sp.
CAGGGCCAGCTTCGGGCTGATTGACAAGGACTGTCTCCTGACGTTACATCATTCATGCGATAGTTTGAATGATAGCGATTCCATCGCGCCCCACAAGCCCGAAGTCCAGATCCCATGTCCGAGACCATCCTCGCCGCCGAACCTACCATCCGCCTTGCCGCCTTTCTCGGCGCCCTGGTGGCCATGGCGTTGTGGGAGGTGGCGGCGCCCCGGCGTCGGCGGGAAATTCCTCGGGTGATCCGCTGGACGAACAACCTTGCGCTTGTCGTTGTCGACACGGTCATCCTGCGGCTTTCGTTTCCCATCATCGCTGTCGGCCTTGCGGTCATGGCCGAGGACCGTGGTTGGGGGCTGTTCAACAATATCGACGTGCCGGTCTGGCTGGCCATCGTTGTCTCGATGCTGCTGCTCGATCTGGCGATCTATCTGCAGCACGTGATGTTCCACGCGGTGCCGGGGCTCTGGCGGCTGCACCGGATGCACCACGCCGATCTCGACTTCGACGCGACCACGGGACTGCGGTTCCATCCCGTGGAGATCCTCATCTCGATGGGGATCAAGCTGGCAGTGGTCGCGGCGCTCGGCCCGCCCGCCGTCGCGGTGCTGCTGTTCGAGGTGATCCTGAACGCCACCGCGCTCT
>CAZNMV010000474.1:0-2430 GCA_964573835.1 uncultured Aestuariivita sp.
GTTCTGGACGGGGTTGCGGGCCGCAAGGCGGCCGCGCTGATGGTCGACGGCGCGCTCGACGATCTGCTGATCGAAACCGACGCGCCCGCGCCCGGCACGATCTACCGCGCGGTTGTGGACCGGCAGGTCAAGGGGCAGGGCGGCGTCTTCCTCAGGACACCCGATGGCGGCGCCTGGCTGCGCGACGTGAAGGGCCTCGCGCCCGGGGATGCGATCACCGTGCAGGTGGCGGGCTATTCCGAGCCGGGCAAGGCGATTCCGGTCACCGGGCGGCTTCTTTTCAAGAGCCGCTATGCCATCGTCACGCCGGATGCGCCCGGGCTCAACATCTCGCGCCGCATCCGCGACGAGGCCGAGCGGGACAGGCTGCTCGAAATCGCGCATGACACGCTGGGCGAAGGTGGCTTCGGGCTGATCCTGCGGTCGTCCTGCGCGGGGGCGGATGCGGACGAGATCGCGCAGGACATCGCTGACATGGCGGCCATCGCGGCGCAGGTGACGCAAGACAGCGGGCGGAAGCCCGAGGTTCTGCTGCTGGGCGACGACCCCTGGGCGCTGGCCTGGCGCGACTGGAGCGATCCCGCGCAGGTCATCGAGGGCGGCGGCGCCTTCGCCGAAACCGGCGTGGACGACGCGATCGACGCGGCGCGGGGTGCCCATGTCCCGCTCGGCGGGGAGGCGGGCATGTTCGTGGAGGCGACGCGCGCGCTGGTGGCGGTCGACATCAATACCGGGGCGGACGGGTCCTTTGCCGCAGGACTGAAGGCCAACATCGCCGCCGCCCGTGCGCTGCCGCGTGCCTTGCGCGTGCGGGGGTTGGGCGGGCAGATCACGATCGACCTCGCGCCGATGGCAAAGAAGGACCGCCGCGTCTTCGAGGAGTCGTTGCGCGCCGCCTTTCGCGCCGACGAGGTCGAGACGGTGCTGGCCGGCTGGACGCCGCTGGGGCATTACGAACTGCAGCGCAAGCGCGCGCGGATGCCGCTGAGCGAGGTTCTGAAATGACCTGTCCCATTTGCAAGGCCGAGACCAAGGCCGACTTCCGGCCCTTCTGTTCGAAACGCTGCGCCGATGTGGACCTTGGGCGGTGGATGACCGGCAGCTATGCCGTCCCGTCGCGCGACCCTGAAGACGCCGAGCGTGCGATCGACGAGGTCGAGGCGATGCTGAACCAGATGCCGCCCAAACCTCACTGATCGGGGGCGGCGAGGGATTTCAGGATCGGACAATCGGGCCGGTCGTCGCCCGCGCAGGCGCGCACGAGGTCCTTGAGCGTGTCGCGCATGTCCCTCAGATCGTCGATCTTCCGTTCGATCTGGGCCAGATGCTGGCTGGCGAGGCGGCGCACATCGGCGCTGGCGCGGTCACGATCTTCCCAGAGGGCGAGAAGGGTGCGGCAATCCTCGATCGAGAAGCCCAGAGCCCGGGCGCGGCCCAGAAAGACCAGCTTGTGCAGGTCGCTTTCGCGGAAGGCGCGGTAGCCGTTGGCGTCGCGCAGGGGCCGGACAAGGCCGATATCCTCGTAATAGCGGATGGTCTTGGCGGGCAGGCCCGCGCGTTCGGCGACGTCTCCGATGTTCATGGCGGCCTCTCCTATTCGGCGGGCTGGGGGACGGCCTGCGGGGCGGTTCCGGGCGCAGACATCACCGCGTCAGGTTGCGCGCGGCGCAGGCGCAGCGCGTTGGTGACGACGGCGACCGACGACAGCGCCATGGCCCCGGCCGCGAGTGCGGGCGACAGCTGCCAGCCGAAGGCGGGATAAAGCGCGCCCGCCGCGACCGGGATCAGCGCGATGTTGTAGCCGAAGGCCCAGACAAGGTTCTGTCGGATGTTTGTCATCGTGTGGCGGCTGATGCCGATGCCGCGCACCACGCCGCGCAGATCGCCCGACATCAGCACCACATCGGCGGCGTCGATGGCGATGTCGGTGCCGGTGCCCATGGCGACGCCCACATCGGCGGCGGCGAGGGCAGGCGCATCGTTGATCCCGTCGCCCACGAAGGCGACGCGGTCGCCGCCCGCCTTCAGCGCCTCGACCGCCTGCACCTTGGCACCGGGCAGGACCTCGGCCACGACATCGTCGATGCCGAGATCGCGGGCGATGGCATGGGCCGTCACGCGGTTGTCGCCGGTGATCATGGTGACGCGCAGGCCCATGGCGTGAAGCGCGGCGATGGCCTCGGCCGTGCCGGGTTTGACCGGGTCGGCGACGCCGATCACGGCGGCGGCCTGCCCGTCTATCGCGGCATAAAGCGGTGTCTGGCCACGTTCGGCGATCTGTGCCCCTGCGGTGGAAAGCGCCGCGATGTCGATGCCTTCGCGGCGCATCAGCCGGTCCGCGCCGATCAGCACCTGCGCGCCATCGATCATGGCGCGCACGCCCATGCCGGTCTCGGACGAAAAGCCGGTGACCTTGGGCAGACTCAGGCC
>CAZNMV010000475.1:0-2420 GCA_964573835.1 uncultured Aestuariivita sp.
CCCGAACCTTCGAACTGCTCATCCTCGACATCGATCCCACGCAACAGGGCGATCTGCCTTCGGCATCGATGGGCTGATCTATCCCGGCACCTGCCGCGCCCTGCACACCGACGGCGCGCCAAGGCCCGATGGCGCGGCGCTGCGGCTCGACATGGGCGCGGCCGTCCGCCAACTCGGCGCGCCCCGCCTCGCCTTCACCGAAACCGGCCATGGCCCGGACGGGGAAACCGCCGACATCGCCTTCGACGCGCAGGACCTTGTCACGCTTGCGGGCGACATCGTCCTGTCGCGGCGCGATTTCACCGGGTCCTACCACCTGTCGGTCGTGCTCGACGACGCCGAACAGCGCATCAGCCATGTGGTGCGCGGCGAAGACCTCTTCGAGGCGACGAAGATCCACGTCCTGCTCCAGCGCCTGCTCGGCTTGCCGACGCCCGTCTACCACCATCACCGGCTGATCCGCGACGATCAGGGCAAGCGGCTTGCCAAACGCGACGACGCCCGCGCCATCGCCACCTACCGTGCCGAAGGGGCCAGCCCGCAGGATATCCGGGCGATGGTCGGGCTCTGACCTGCGGCTTCTTCTCGTCACAAATATGCAAATCCCGCCCGAGCCGCTCACGCCTCGGGTTGCATCAACTCGACTTCCGCGCCGCCCCGGATCGCGGTGTAGAAGCAGGTCCGCCGGTTGGTGTGGCAGGCAGGCCCGGACTGGCGCACCACGGCCAGCAGGCAGTCGCGGTCACAATCGACGCGCAGCTCCACCAGCTCCTGCACATGGCCCGAGCTTTCGCCCTTGACCCAGAACGCCCCGCGCGACCGCGACCAATAGGTGACACGGCCCGTATCAAGCGTGCGCGCCACGGCCTCGGCATTCATCCAGGCCATCATCAGCACCTCGCCAGAACCTTCGTCCTGGGCGATGCAGGGGATCAGGCCCGCCGCGTCGTATCGCAGGGTGGTCGGGTCGAATTCCATGGCGAAAACCTTTTGCATTGGGACGGCGGATGCCTATCTATTGGCTCGGGCCGCGAAGGGAAAGCCATGTCCGCCGATACCGACCTGATCAAGCTCTATTCCGCGAAGATCCTCGGGCTTGCCGCCGAGATCCCGCATCTGGGCCGGCTCGACGTGCCTGATGCGACGGTCAAGCGCCGCTCGCCTCTCTGCGGATCGACCGTGACCGTCGACATCACCGCACAAGATGGCCGCGTCACGGGCTATGGGCAGGACGTGAAGGCCTGCGCGCTGGGTCAGGCGGCGGCGTCCGTCGTTGGGGCGGCGATCATCGGCACGACGCGCACCCAGGTTGAGACCGCGCGCGATCAGCTGCGCGCCATGCTGAAGGAAGGCGGCCCCGTCCCTGATGCGCCCTTCGAGGGGCTCGAGGTTCTGTTGCCCGCGCGCGACTACAAGAACCGGCACGCCTCGATCCTTCTGGCGGTCGAGGCGGCGGCCGAGGCGATGGCCCAGGCCGACGCGGCGCACTGCGCCTGATCCTGTCCCACTGACAAAAAAAACCGCCGCACATCCCGGGCGGATGGCGGCGGCAGGTCGAAGCTCGCGTAGACGGCCCGGGGTGCAGTCGGTTCCGGGGGGAGGTATCGGGACAGAGATCCTCCGGCAACTGCTGGGGACAGGTGGAACCGCCCCGGGCCATACGCGCGCAGGCAGAAACGGTCAGACGATCCCAGGCAGGAACAGCCCGCCCACGAGGATCACGCCAAGTGCCGCAGCACCGGCCAGATCCTGCAGGAAGGTCGATTGCGTGCGGTGCAGAACATCCTTGAGATCGCGGAACATCGTGCAGGTCCTTGTTGAGTTTTGTTGCCTCTTTGTTCCCACATTCCAACTTCCCTGTAAAGAACTTTTTAGGAACATAAGAGAACATTCCGGAATGTTCCGCTCAACCCACTGAAATGAGACGGATCGCTTCCTCCTGGCTCATCAGCCACAGAAGCGTGCGCGCCGCCCGGCCCCGGGGGCCTTCCAGCGTCGGGTCGTCGACCAGCAGCTTGCGCGCGTCGGTCTGCGCAATGGCCATCAGCCCCGCCTGCCGTTCCAGATCGGCGATGCGGAAGCGCGGCAGGCCCGATTGCGCCGTACCGATCAGATCGCCCGCGCCGCGCATCTGCAGATCGGTCTCGGCGATGCGGAAGCCGTCTTCCGTTTCGCGCAGAACCTCGAGCCGCCGCCGCCCCCCTTCCGTCAGCGGCGGCTGGTAGATCAGGAGACAGGTCGAGGCCGCCTCGCCCCGCCCCACTCTGCCCCGCAGCTGGTGCAGCTGCGCCAGCCCGAAGATCTCTGCGCGTTCGATCACCATGATCGTGGCATTGGGCACGTTCACGCCCACCTCGATCACCGTGGTGGCGACGAGAACCTTCGTCTCCCCCGCCACGAAGCGCGCCATGGCGGCGTCC
>CAZNMV010000476.1:0-2416 GCA_964573835.1 uncultured Aestuariivita sp.
GGCGCGACCCGTCGGTGCCGCCGCGGATCGGGGTCGCCAGTTCGGCGATCCCCAGATCAGCCAGCGCCTGCCGCGCCAGATCGACGGGCGTCATGTCGTTTTCCAGCCAGTAGCGCATGTTGCGGTATTGCGGCGTGATCTCGCAGGTGATGCGGGCGCGGGGTTTGGTGGCGGCGATGTCCGCGCAGACCTGCCGCAGGAGCGTGCCTTTCGCCTCCAGCCCGTCGCGTTCGAAATCGCGCAGGATGAAACGCACCACCATCGTGTCGGCGCTGCCCTTCATGTCGACGGCGTGGAGGAAGCCGTCGCGCCCGTCGGTCGTCTCGGGCGTCTGGGTGGCCTGCGGGAGCGTGTCGACGATCTTCGATGCCAGGTGGATCGCGTTCACCAGCTTGCCCTTGGCCCAGCCGGGGTGGATCGACACGCCGGTGATGGTGACGGTCGCGAAATCGGCCGAGAAGGTTTCATAAGTGATCTCGCCCAGGTCGCCGCCGTCGAAGGTATAGGCGAAGTCGACGCCCAGATCCTTGGGCAGGCGGGTATCGACGCCACGCCCGATCTCTTCGTCGGGGGTGAAGGCGATGCGGATCGTGGGGCGGGGGATGTCGGGGTTGTCCAGCAGATGCCGCGCGGCGGTCATGACGATGGCGACACCGGCCTTGTCGTCGGCTCCCAGCAGGGTCAGGCCCGATGCGGTTACGATGTCGTCGCCGACTTTCCCTGCGAGATACGGCGAGTCTTCGGGCGACAGCACCAGGTCGGGATCGTCGGGATATGTGATGGCCCCGCCGTTATAGCCACGGATCACCCGGGGCTTCACGCCGGTTGCGTTGAACTGCGGTGCCGTATCGACATGGGCGAGAAACCCGATGGTCGGTCCGGGCAGGTTGCCGGGGATCGTGGCGATCACCGTGGCATAGTCGGTCTTGGTGACGTCGGCCGCGCCCATGGCCGTCAATTCCTGCACAAGCAGGTCCAGCAGGTCATGCTGGCAGGCAGTCGAGGGCCCCGTGGGGCTGTCCATGTCGGACTGGGTGTCGATGGCGCAGTAGCGGACCAGCCGGTCGGTCAGTTCGGTGTCGAAAGGGGTCATGGGGATGTCCTTGGCTTTCGCCAGAAGGGGCCCGAGCGGCGCGGCGGTGTCAAGCAGGCAAGGTCAGATCGACAGCCGCAGACGATGCGTCGGCGGATAGACGAGCCGCACCTGCGTCACCGCCGCGTTGCCAGGCGCGAAGGTGGTCCGTTCCAGCACCAGAACGGGTGACCCTTCGGGCAGGCCCAGCGCCTGCGCTTCGTCCGTCGTGGCGGTGTCGGCGGAATAGTCGAGCGTGCCATGCGCGAAGGGCGCGTGCATCACCAGCCATTCGTTGGGGCTGATGCTGTTCAGGTCCGCCCCGGCATAGCCCTGAGCGGAGTCCAGGTTGACCCAGCGGTCTTCGAGCGCGAAGGGCCTGTCATCGGCGAGGTAGAGCGTGCGCGTCCGCCACGTCGCGGCCCCGTCGCCCAGGTTCAGCACAAGGCGCTGCGTGGCGGACATGGCCTCGGGCCCGTGGGACAGGATGCGGTGGCCGGGCGTCATGCCGCGCGCCGCGATGTCCTTGCGGATGAGCGGGATGGACACCTGCGCGCGGCGTTCCGGCGCGGGGGCGACGCGGCTGCCCGCGCGGCGGCGGCGTTCGATCCAGCCGTCTTCCGCCAGCGCCTGCAGCGCACGGTTCACGGTGGCGCGCGCGCAGCCCAGTTCGCGCGCCAGATCGGCCTCCGCAGGGATCAGCGCCCCGGGCGGCCATTCGCGCGTCTGGATGCGGCGCAGCGCTTCGGCCTGAACTTCGTGCCAGCCCATCACAGGCGGTCCGTCAGGCGGCGGATCACGGCGCCATACCGCGCGGTGATCCGGTCACGGGCGATGTGGCGGCCGCCGGTCACAAGGTGGCGGCCCGCGCTCCAGACATCTGTGATCGCGGCTTCGGCGCGGGCGAAGACGAAGGCGTCGAGGATCGTGTCGCCCTCTGCCGCGGCCAGATCGGGATGGCCGTGGTCCAGCGCGACAAGGTCGGCCCAGTGGCCCGGGGCAATGGCCCCCGTGGGCTGCGCCGTCGCCTGCGCGCCGCCAGCGAGAGCCGCGTCGAAGATGCGCCGCGCGGTGGACCGGGCCGGGTCGGCCAGCACGGCGCGCCGGCGCGATTGCAGGCGCTGGGCGTATTCCAGCATCCGCATTTCCCCGGCAAGGCTGATGCGGATGTTGCTGTCGGTGCCAAGGCCGAAGCGGCCACCTGCGCCGACCCAACCCTCCGCCGGGAAGATGCCGTCGCCGAGCGAGGCTTCGGTCTCCGGGCAAAGCCCCGCGACCGCGCCGGTCGCCGCCAGCGCGCGGGTCTCGGACGCCGTCATTTGGGTGCAGTGGATCAGGCACCAG
>CAZNMV010000477.1:0-2394 GCA_964573835.1 uncultured Aestuariivita sp.
GCATAGATTTCATGGAAATCCTGCCGCCGTTCGTCTGCGCCACGCTTTTCGGGCATGTCGCGGGCGACGGTCACGAATTTCAACATGGGTTGCTTCGCCATGGCCCTGGCCTCCGCTGGGATGAAGATGCGCCCTGCCGCGCGCCGACTGTGTATGACAAGTCAAACAGGATTAAAAGTCAGCAATACTGACATAATATGGCGAAAGTTCGCGCGCCCACCAGACAATCCCGCTGAAGGGCCACGATTTTAGGTATCATACCGGACCTAAATGCAGGCTTTGCAAGGCAGGACAAGCATTTAAAGCTAGCACATCCTGCCGCAACGAAGCGAATCGCCCGTCATGCCGCTGTTCCAACTGATCCTGGTCGCCGTGATCCAGGGCCTGACCGAATTTTTGCCGGTCTCGTCCTCGGGCCACCTGATCCTGCTGCCCGGCCTGTCGGGGATCGAGGATCAGGGCCTGGCCATCGACGTGGCGGTGCATGTCGGCACGCTTTTCGCCGTGATCCTGTTCTTCTGGTCCGACGTGAGGCTGGCGCTTGCCGGGACAGGGCGGCTCGTACGCGGCAAGGTGGATACACCGGGCGCGTTCCTCGCACTTTGCCTTGCGATCGCGACGGTGCCGGTGGTGCTGGCAGGTCTGGTCCTGCACGTCACCGGGCTGGCCGACGCGATGCGGTCGGTCGCGGTCATCGGCTGGACCATGCTGATCTTCGGCATCGTGCTCTACTGGGCCGACCAGAAGGGCGCGCAGGACCGCACCGCCGACCGCTGGACGCTGCGGCACGCCGTCGTCATGGGCCTCTGGCAGGCGGTCGCGCTGATCCCCGGCACGTCGCGTGCGGGCATCACCATCACCGGCGCGCGGCTTCTGGGCTATGGCCGGTCAGACGCGGCGCGGCTGTCGATGCTTATGTCGATCCCGACGATCATGGCCTCGGGCGCGCTTCTGGGGCTGGATGTCATCGGGCAGGCCGATCTCGCGCTGGCCCGCGATGCGGCGATCGCCGCCGCCTTCGCCTTCGTCGCGGCCCTTCTGGCGCTGGGGGTAATGATGCGCCTGCTGCGCTCGGTCAGCTTCACGCCCTACGTGATCTACCGCGTGATCCTCGGGGTCGTGCTGCTGGTGATCGCCTACAGCTAGGTGCGCAGGTTCTTCGCGCTTTCCTTGATGTCCGCGTATTGCCCCGACGGCCGGAACCGCCAGAGATACTCCGGCAGCACGGCTTCGAGAGCGGTGGGCCGGATGGCCAGATCGGCCAGCCCCTTCGCCCCCTGTGCCACCACGTTGTCGCGGGCAAGGTTCTTCACCTGATCGCGCGTGATCTGCGCGGGGATCAGCCCGAAGGAGACAGAGCTCACCGCGTCGAAGCCCAGCGCCATCATCCGCGCCACCGGGAAGGGGATGTTCACGATCAGCCTGCGGCGCCGGATGACCTGCAGCATCTGCTCCATCAGCTCGCGGAAGGTGTTCACGTCGGGGCCGCCCAGCTCATAGACGCCGCCCGGCGCCTCGCCCGTGACGCCCTTGACCGCTGCCTGCGCCACGTCGTCGACATAGACGGGCTGGAATCTTGTATCGGCACCCACGACCGGCAGAAGGGGGCCAAGCCGCGACAGCGCCGCAAAGCGGTTGAAGAACTGGTCCTCGGGCCCGAAGATGATCGACGGCCGCAGGATCATCGCCCCCGGCATATGGGCCAGAACGCCTGCCTCGCCCGCCGCCTTGGTGCGGGCATAGGCGCTGTTTGATCCGGCATCGGCCCCGATGGCCGACACATGCACCATCCGCGCCACGCCCTGCTGCGCCGCGATCCGCGCGATCCGCGCGGCCCCTTCGGCCTGCACCGCATCGAAAGAGTTGCGCCCCTGGGGGGCGAGGATGCCGACGCAGTTCACCACCGCATCCGCCCCCGTCATCACCGACGCGACCGACGCATCGTCGCGGATGTTGCAGAAGACCGGCTCGACCTGGCCCACGACGCCGTAGGGCTTGACGAACATCGCTTCGTTCGGGCGGCGCACGGCAACCCGCACCCGCCAGCCCGCCTTCGCCATCCGGCGCGCGATATAACGCCCGACGAAACCGGACCCGCCATAGATGGTCACGAGGTTCGACATGGGTTCCTGCCTCCGCTCAAGCTTATCGCTGCGTGATCTACCCTCTGCCCCCCGGTGCAACAAGGCGCAAAAACGCCGCGCACCACCCCCGGCCCGACCCGGCCACAGAATCCGGCACGAGGCCCCTCAGAATCCGTTTGACACCGTCCCGGCCCACCCTTAAACGCACGCTTCACGACACCTGCCCAGGTGGCGGAATTGGTAGACGCGCTGGTTTCAGGTACCAGTGATCGAAAGGTCGTGGAGGTTCGAGTCCTCTCCTGGGCACCAT
>CAZNMV010000478.1:0-2382 GCA_964573835.1 uncultured Aestuariivita sp.
ATCGTCGTCGCGCTTGACCCCGCCGTCACCGGGGGGCCGGGGGCGGATGCCTGCGGGCTGGTCGTCGCGGGCGTCCAGCGGCAGGGCCCGCCGCAGGACTGGCGGGCCTATGTGCTGGCCGATCTGACCGTCTCGGGCGTCGGCCCTTCGGGCTGGGCGCGCGCGGCCATCGCGGCCATGGCGCATTACCACGCCGACCGGCTGGTGGCCGAGGTCAATCAGGGCGGCCAACTGGTGGAGGAAGTCCTGCGCCAGATCGACCCGCTGGTGCCGTTCCGGGCGGTGCACGCGACACGCGGCAAGGTCGCGCGGGCTGAACCGGTCGCGGCGCTGTACGAACAGGGCCGCGTGCGGCACATGCCCGGCCTTGGCGCGTTGGAGCGCCAGATGGTCCAGATGACCGGCGCGGGCTTTCGCGGCACCGGATCGCCCGACCGCGTCGATGCGCTGGTCTGGGCGCTGCATGACCTGATGATCGCGCCCGCCGCCGCCTATCGCGACCCGAAGATGCGCGCGCTCTGAACCCGCCGTTGCGTGCGCCCCGCGCGGGCCGTTCCGCAAGTCTTGGCAAAATCGCGCGACAACCCTCGCGACAGGACGGGCCAGACCCCGCCAGCCAAAGAGAGAGACACCGCATGTTCGACTTCCTGCGCAAGGACAAGGCCCCGGCGCCCGAGGCCAAGGCCAGCCGCACCGGCCCGGTGATCGCCTATCACAGCTCGGGCCGCGTGGCGTGGAGCCCGCGGGATGCCGTGTCGCTGACGCGCACGGGGTTCGCGGGAAACCCGGTGGGCTTCCGGTCGGTCAAGCTGATCGCCGAGGCCGCGGCGGCGCTGCCGCTGGTCCTGCAGGACGCCGAGCGGCGTTATGACGTGCACCCCGCGCTCGATCTGCTTGCGCGGCCCAACGGGGCGCAGACCCGGGCCGAACTGCTTGAGGCGCTGTTCGGTCAGCTTCTGCTGTCGGGGAACGCCTATGTGGAGGCCGTGCCGGGCGATACCGCGACACCGGCCGAGCTGCACATCCTGCGGTCGGATCGGATGCATGTGGTGCCCGGCCCCGACGGCTGGCCTGCCGCCTATGACTATGCGGTGGGCGGCAAGAAGCACCGCTTTCACATGGGCGATCCGTCGCCCGTCTGCCATATCCGCAGCTTCCATCCGCAGGACGACCATTATGGCCTCTCGCCCCTGCAGGCGGCGGCGATGGCGGTCGATGTCCACAACAGTGCCAGCCGCTGGTCCAAGGCGCTGCTCGACAATGCCGCGCGGCCTTCGGGCGCGATCGTCTATCGCGGCGCGGACGGGCACGGCACCATGACCTCCGAACAATACGACCGCCTCGTGGGCGAGATGGAAAGCCACCATCAGGGCGCGCGCAACGCGGGCCGACCGATGCTGCTGGAGGGGGGCCTCGACTGGAAACCGATGGGCTTTTCGCCCTCGGACATGGAATTCCAGAAGACCAAGGAAGCCGCCGCGCGGGAAATCGCGCTGGCCTTCGGCGTGCCGCCCATGATCCTCGGCATTCCCGGCGACGCGACTTACGCGAATTATCAGGAGGCGAACCGCGCCTTCTATCGCCTGACGGTCCTGCCGCTGGCCACCCGCGTGGCGGCCAGCCTGTCGGCCTGGCTGTCGGCGCATCTGGGCGAGCGGTTCGAGCTCAAGCCCGATCTCGACCAGGTGCCGGCACTGTCCACTGAGCGCGATGCGCAATGGGCGCGCGTGGCGCGGGCTGATTTCCTGACGACCGACGAAAAGCGCCGCCTTCTGGGCCTGCCGCCCCTTGGGGACGACGCCGATGCATAATCCGGGTTTCGACTGCGCGCCGGGGCTGCGGCTGCAGGCGCATGAACAAGTGACCCAGCTGCGCTTCGACAAGCTCGGCGCCGATCTCGAACGGATCGAGGCGCTGGTCGAACGGCTGGAAAAACGGATGTGGCTGGCGCTTTACGGCGTGCTGGCCGTGGTGGCGACGGAAGCGGTGCGGTCGGTCTTCGACGTGATCGAACGCACCGGCAACTGACGGAGAGACGCGATGCAGGACCACGGACTGGAAACCAAGTTCGCCCGTTTCGGCGAAGACCTCACGGTCGGCGCCGACGCCGTGATCGAAGGCTATGCGAGCCTGTTCGGTCAGGGCGATCAGGGCGGCGACATCGTCCAGAAGGGTGCCTATGCCGGATCGCTGAAGCGCCTTTCGGCCGAGGCGCGGCGGGTCAAGATGCTCTGGCAGCACGACCCGGCCCAGCCCATCGGCGTCTGGGACGAGGTGCGCGAGGATGCGCGCGGCCTGTACGTCAAGGGGCGGCTTCTCACCGCCACCCGCATGGGGGCGGAAGCGGCGGCGCTGGTCGCGGCGGGGGCCATCGACGGGCTG
>CAZNMV010000479.1:0-2370 GCA_964573835.1 uncultured Aestuariivita sp.
AACATCCGCGCGTCAGGAATTGTGCGCGCGGATCTGTTCGGCGGCGTCCTTGTTGTAGGCCACGCCCTTGTCGTCGAAGAGCTGGTCAAGCTCGCCCGAGAGGGTCATCTCGGTGATGATGTCGCAGCCGCCGACGAACTCGCCCTTGACGTAGAGCTGCGGAATCGTCGGCCAGTCGGAATAGTCCTTGATCCCCTGGCGGATCGCTTCGTCGGCCAGGACGTTCACGTCCTGGTATTCGACGCCCATGAAATTCAGCACGCCGGCGACGCGGCTGGAAAAGCCGCATTGCGGCATCGACTTGGTGCCTTTCATGAACAGCACGACGTCGTTCTCGGTCACGGTGGTCTTGATCTGGTCCTGAGCGGTCATGTCTCTGGCTCCCTGTTCGCGGTCTCCCGAGAGATAGTGGCGATTTCGACAGAGGGGAAGGGGGTGCGGGAGAAACATGCTCCCGCCCGAGCAGTGGTCAGTCGGGCACCCGGGTTGTCAGCGCCAGCGCATGGAGTTCGCCCGCCGGGCCGTCCATCTTGCCCTTGAGCGCTGCATAGACCGCGCGTTGCTGCTGGACCCGGTTCAGGCCGCGGAAGCTTTCGTCGATCACCATCGCCGACATGTGCACGCCGTCATCGCCCTCGACCACGATCTTCGCGTTCGGAAAGGTTTCGCGGAGAAGTTCTTCGATCTCGTGGGCCTGCATTGGCATTGTGTGGATCCTGTCTTGCCTATGCTAAAACACTAGTGCGCGGCCGATGCCTCTTCAAGGCGGAGCGAGGGATCAGCCGACCGCGGCTTCGAAGGCGGTGCGGTAGAGGATATCGAGATCGGAGAGGAAGCCTTCGCTGTCCCCGAACGCCACCCCATCGCCGCCGAACCGACCCACCTGCGCGATGGGAACTCCCGCTTGACCCGCCGCCGTCATCAGCGCTTCGGCCTGGTCGAAACCGCAGGCGATCAGGTAGCGCGCCTGGTCCTCGCCGAAGAGTTGGGCGATGTCGGAAGTGTCGAGCGTGACGCCGACGCCGGCGGCGGCGGCCATCTCGAAAGCGGCGAGCGCCAGCCCGCCGTCGGAGAGATCGGTGGCCGCAGTGATGAGCGCGGCATGGGACCGGACGAACTCGCCGTTGCGCCTCTCGGCGGCCAGGTCTACGGGCGGTGCATCGCCTTCCTCGCGGCCGAATGCCTCGGCCAGAAGGGCGGACTGTCCGAGGTGGCCGTGCGTTTCGCCGATCAGGATGGCCCAGTCGCCGTCATTCGCCGTGCCCCCGATGAGATCGTCCTCGGACGCGATCAGCCCGACCGCGCCGATGGTCGGCGTGGGCAGGATGCCCTTGCCGTCGGTCTCGTTGTAAAGCGAGACGTTGCCCGAGACGATCGGCATGTCGAGTGCCGCCACGGCTTCGCCGATGCCTTTGATCGCGCCGACGAACTGGCCCATGATTTCGGGTTTCTGCGGATTGCCGAAGTTGAGGTTGTCGGTCGTGGCGAGGGGGGTCGCTCCGACGGCGGACAGGTTGCGATAAGCCTCGGCCACGGCCTGCTTGCCGCCTTCCCTCGGGTTCGCTTTCACATAACGGGGGGTGACATCGGAGGTGAAGGCCAGCATTTTCCCGGTGTCATGGACGCGGACGATACCCGCGCCGAGGCCCGGAGTGCGCACCGTATCGGCCATGACCTGGCTGTCATACTGCTCCCAGACCCAGTGCTTGCGCGCATAGTTGGGCGAGCCGATGAGCGAGATAAGGCCTTCGACAGGATCGATTTCCAGCGCCTCGGTGAAGGGTTCGGCGGCGGGGGTCTCGATCCAGGGGCGATCGTATTCCGGTGCGGTGGACGAGAGTTTCGAGAGCGGCAGATCGGCCTTGGTCTCGTTGCCATGCAATATCAGGAAGCGATCCTCGGCGATGGTCTCACCGACGATGGCGAAGTCGAGGTCCCACTTGTCGAAGATCGCCTTGGCCTCGTCCTCCAGTTCGGGGTTGAGGACCATGAGCATGCGTTCCTGGGATTCCGAAAGCATCATCTCGTAGGCGGTCATGTTGGTTTCGCGCTGGGGCACCGCGTCGAGGTTGAGCCGGATGCCGAGCCCGCCCTTGTCGCCCATCTCGACGGCGGAACAGGTGAGGCCGGCTGCGCCCATGTCCTGGATCGAAATGACTGCCCCGGTCTTCATCAGTTCGAGGCAGGCTTCAAGGAGGCGCTTTTCGGTGAAGGGATCGCCGACCTGAACCGTGGGGCGTTTTTCCTCGATGGTGTCGTCGAATTCGGCCGAGGCCATCGTTGCGCCGCCGACGCCGTCGCGGCCCGTCTTGGCACCCAGATAGACGACGGGCATGCCGACACCGGATGCGGCCGAGTAGAAAATCTTGT
>CAZNMV010000480.1:0-2362 GCA_964573835.1 uncultured Aestuariivita sp.
CCGCGTGCTGCGCCTCATCGTCGTGACGCCGGACATGCACCGCGTCCACCATTCCACCGACCCGCGCGAGACCAACTCGAACTACGGCTTCAACCTGCCGTGGTGGGACCGGCTGCTCGGCACCTACATCGCCCAACCCGCCAAGGGGCACGAGGGGATGGAGATCGGCATCGAACAATTCCGCACGCGCCGCGATCTCTGGCTCGACCGGATGCTGGTCCAGCCGCTGCGCGGACCGGCATCGGGCCATGCGCTCGATCCCCGGATCACGACGAAGGACCCCGCAGAATGACCGCAAGTGAATTCACGCGCGGAATCCGCGAGAATCAGGTTCAGGTCGCGCATCAGCTGATCCAGGTGATGCTGGTCGGTTTCGCCATCGGCATGACGCGGACGGTGGTCCCGGCGCTGGCCGAGAGCGAGTTCGGGCTCGAGCGCGGCTCGTTCCTGCTGCTGGCGTCCTTCGTCGTGGCCTTCGGTGCGGTGAAGGCGGTGATGAACTTCGTCGCCGGGCGCTGGTCCGAACGCATCGGGCGCAAGCGGGTGCTGTTCTGGGGTTGGGTCGTGGCGCTGCCGATCCCGGTGATGATCTGGTATGCGCCCGACTGGAACTGGATCGTCGCGGCGACCGTGCTTCTCGGCGTCAATCAGGGCCTCTGCTGGTCGATGACGCAGACGGCCAAGCTCGACATCACCAAGGCTGAGGAACGCGGCCTCACAATGGGGCTGAACGAGTTCTCGGGCTATGTCGGCGTGGCGATCGCGGGCATCCTGACCGCGTATGCCGCCGAATGGCTGGGCGCGCGGACGGGGCTTCTGGTCTTTGGCATGGCCGTGGTCCTGCTGGCGCTGGTCCTGACGGTTGTCTGGGTCAAGGACACGCTGCCATGGGCCAAGGCGGAGACGGCCGCGCACAAGGCCGCGCCGCCGAAATCGCTGCCGCGTTATCCGCAAGGTGTCTCCGAGCACCCATCGACGTCCGAGGTCTTCGCGCTGATGAGCTGGCGCGACCGCCGCCTTTTCGCGATCTCCCAGGCGGGGCTGGTCGAGAAGTTCGTCGATGCGCTGGTCTGGGCGCTCTTCCCTGTCTTCCTCGTGACGCAAGGCGCAAGCCTTACGGAGGTCGGCTGGATCGTCGGCACCTATGGTTTCGTCTGGGGTGGCTCGCAGCTTGTCACCGGGCGGCTGTCGGACCATGTGGGCCGGTTCTGGCCCAACGTGCTCGGCATGTGGATCTGCGGCGCGGGCGTGGCGATGGTGGTCATGGGCACAGGCGCGCTCTGGTGGTCGGTGTCAGCGGGCGTGGCGGGCTTCGGCATGGCGCTCCTTTACCCGAACCTCTCGGCGGCGGTCGCCGACATCACGCCGCCCGCCTGGCGCGGCTCGGCCATCGGCATCTACCGCTTCTGGCGTGACCTCGGCTACGCGATCGGCGCGCTCGGCTTCGGGCTGGCGGCCAGCCTGACCGGCGCTGCGGAAGCGGCCTTCTGGTTCGTCGCGATCTCCATGTTCGTCTCCGGCGGCCTGCTGTTCTGGCTGTCTGAAGAAACGCACCCGCGGCTCAACCCCGCCAGCCCACGGGAGCTTGCAGATGCCTGACACGCTTGCCCGCCCTCTGGGCTTCCTTTCGATCTTTTTGGGCACTGCCTCGATCGCGCTTCTTGCAGTTTCTGTCTGGGGTTTCCGGGCGGGCGGCTGGCCCTGGCCGCAGGCCTATGACCTTGCCGGCTGGGGCGCCTGGACGGCGGGTGCCGGCGTCATCGCCGCGCTGGCCGGGCTGGTGGTCTGGCTCCGCCGCAGGAGGGGCGGCGCTGGCGCGGTCCTGCTGGGGCTGATCCTGTCGCTGCCCGTCGCGGGCCTTGGCGCGGCCTTCGAGATCGCCGCCCGCACCACGCCGCCGATCAACGACATCTCGACCGACACCGAAGATCCGCCCGTCTTCTGGTTCACCGCCACGCCCAGTGACTACCCCGCGCAGAACGTCGAGTCGCAGCGCGCCGCCTATCCGGATGTGCGCCCGCTGGACCTGTCGCTGCCCGTTGACGACGCGTTCGCGGCGGCGCTCGCCCTCGTGGAAGAGCACGGCTGGGAGGTGCTGTCGGCTGATCTTTCGGAAAGCCAGATCGAGGCCATCGCCACGAGCCGTCTGTTTGGCTTCGAGGACGAGGTGGCGATCCGCGTCACCGAAACCAATGCCGGCGCCCGCATCGACATGCGCTCGCGCTCGCGCCTCGGCCAAATTGACCGTGGGGCCAACGCCCGACGGATTGCGGCGTTTTTCGCCGATCTAGAGACAGCTTTCACGCTACATCCAAATTGAGGAGACAATGGATGAAACTCAAGCAACTACTCTTGGCGACCT
>CAZNMV010000481.1:0-2355 GCA_964573835.1 uncultured Aestuariivita sp.
AGCCAAGACCCTGGGCATGCACCGGGCAACCCTCGGGCTCGGCGCCGATGTTGGCGTGGTCGCCGCCGCCATGCGCCTTGCCGACGGTGTGTCCGCCGCAGGTCAGGGCCGCGGTTTCCTCGTCGTTCATCGCCATGCGGGCGAAGGTCTCGCGCACGTGAAGCGCGGTGCGCGCCGGATCGGGGTTCCCGTTCACGCCCTCGGGGTTCACATAGATCAGGCCCATGTGAACCGCGGCCAGCGGGTTATAAAGCGTCGAGGTGTCGTCGAGATCGCCATAGCGGTTCTCGGACGGGGCCAGCCATTCGTTCTCGGCGCCCCAGTTCACGTCCTGCTCGGGCCCCCAGATGTCCTCGCGGCCGAAGCCGAAGCCGAAGGTCTTCAGGCCCATCGATTCATAGGCCATGTTGCCGGCCAGGATGATGAGGTCGGCCCAGCTCAGCGCGTTGCCGTACTTCTTCTTCACCGGCCACAGCAGGCGCCGCGCCTTGTCGAGGCTGGCGTTGTCCGGCCACGAGTTCAGCGGCGCGAAGCGGATGTTGCCCGACCCGGCACCGCCGCGGCCGTCGCCCATCCGGTAGGAGCCGGCCGAATGCCACGCCAGGCGGATCATCAGGCCGCCATAGTGGCCCCAGTCCGCCGGCCACCAGTCCTGGCTGTCGGTCATCAGCGCCTTGACGTCGGCCTTGACCGCCTCGAAGTCCAGCGCCTTGACCGCCTCGCGGTGGTTGTAGTCGGGGTCCATCGGGTTGGTGCGGGCGCCGTGCTGGTGCAGGATGTCCAGGTTCAGGGACCGCGGCCACCACTTGGTGACGCTGTTGCCAAGTTCGGTATTGCCGCCATGCATGACGGGGCAACCGCCGGCCGGATCTACGTTGTTTCCGTCCATGGTTTTCTCCCTTGTAATGAAAATGCGCGGGCCCGGTGCCCGATCTGGAATCGTTCTAACAACGCTGCGCCATAAACGCCAATTGAATAAATTAAACACCTTGATAAGTTCTGCAAATGATCGGCCTGACCCTGAAACAGCTTCGCTATTTCGAGGCGCTCGCCCGCCACCAGCATTTCGGGCGGGCGGCAGAGTCCTGTTCCATCTCGCAGCCGGCCCTGTCGTTGCAGATCAAGGAACTGGAGGCCATGTTCCACGCGCCCCTGGTCGAGCGGGGGACGCGCCAGATCCGGCTGACCCCGATCGGGGAACGCCTTTTGCTGAAGGCACGGCAGATCCTGCTGGCGGTCGAGGAACTGGACGACCTCGTGCGCTCGGCCCAGGGGCCGCTGACCGGGCGGCTGCGGCTCGGGATCATTCCGACCGTCGCGCCCTATTTCCTGCCGCGCATCATCGGCGCCCTGTCCCGGCGCTTTCCAGAGCTTGACCTGGAACTGCGCGAGGCCGTGACGCGGTCGCTCATCTCCGACCTGCTGGACGGGCGTCTGGACGTGGCCGTGGTGGCCCTGCCGGTGTCGGAACCGGCGTTGCGGGAATTCGCGCTCTTCGAGGAGGATTTCGTTCTGGTCCGCCCGGCCGAGGATGCCGCCCGCCCGATCCCCACCGCCGAAACACTTCAGGCGATGAAGCTGCTGCTGCTGGAGGAGGGGCATTGCTTCCGCGACCAGGCCCTGTCCTTTTGCCGGGTCGACGACAGCCAGCCCCGGCAGGTGATGGAAGGCAGTTCGCTGTCCACGCTGGTGCAGATGGTCGGGTCCGGCATGGGGGTGACGTTGATCCCGGAAATGGCGGTCGATCTTGAAACCCGCTCCGCCGAGGTGTCCGTCGCCCGCTTCCCGCCGCCGCGCCCGTCCCGGCAGATCGGGATGATCTGGCGCGCCACCAATCCCCTGTCGGATCAGCTCATGCAGATCGGCGCGATCATCCGCTCGATCGCGTGAACTCTAACGCGGCGGCGTGCCCAGCGTTCCGGCCCAGTCCGCCGCGGCCCGCGCCATCTCTGCCATGTGATCGTCGAGCGTCCTGCCGGTGACGCGCTTGCGCGGCTTCAGGTCGTGGTCGCCGTCCTCCAGCCAGTGCAGCGCGACCTTGGGCGACAGGCTGTAGCCCGCCACCTCCTCGGCGCTGCCGAAGGGATCGCGCGTGCCCTGGCAGATCAGCGCGGGCGTGCGCAGCGTCTCCAGGTGGGCGGTGCGCAGCGCCTCGGGCTTGCCCGGCGGGTGGAACGGGTAGCCCACGCACAGAAGCCCCGCGATGCGCCCCGCGCCGTACAGGTCGTCCGCCAGAAGGCTGGCTACGCGCCCGCCCATCGACTTTCCACCGACAATCAGGGGCCCGGTGACCGCCGCCGCCTCGATGGCCGCAAGGTATTCGGGGATCAGCGTCTCGGCCCGTGGCGGGGGCTT
>CAZNMV010000482.1:0-2347 GCA_964573835.1 uncultured Aestuariivita sp.
CATCCGTCCACGAAGTGGGCTGCGGCGGCGGCGACCACATCGCCACGATGCAACGGCTTTTCCCGCAGATCCACTGCACCGGCGGCGACCGGGGCGCGAGCCAGCTGCGTCTGGCGCGGCGTCTGCACCCGGACATGGACGGCAAACTGGGCCTGCAGGACATCACCATGCCCTTTTCGCGGCACTGGCCGCAGGCGGATCTTGTCTATACGCAGGCCGTGCTCATGCACATTCACACCGCGGTGAGCCATTTCGTCGGGCTGGCCAACATGTTCGCGCAGGCGCGCAATCAGGTCCTGCTGATGGAAAACCAGCAATGCCACGACTTCGTCTCGGACGTGCGGCGTCTGCAAGACGGCGGGCACCTGCCGTGGGACGAGCTGAACCTCTATCTGTTCGAAGGCTCCACCGGGGCGCGGGCGATGCTGGCGTCGCGGGTCAAGCTGGATCTTCCCGTTCTTGAAACCGACGCACAGCTGCGGGCAGGGCTCAAACCCTCGGCCCGGCGGCTCAAGCGGTCGGCCGAGGACAGCGCGCGCGGTATCTTCGGGTTCTCACAGGCCGAATAGGCCCGCCAGTTGCGCGGCGCCTGCGCGCACGCGGTCGGTCTTGCCCCCGCGCGCATGCTCGTCAAGCCGGCGCAGCGCCAGCGGCAGTGACACCGCGTCAAGCACGGGGCCATCATCGACGCGCCGCAGGTCGAGATAGGTGCTGCGCGTGCTGTCCGGCCCGAAGCTTTGCTTGTAGGGCTGGTCGCCATGGCCGAAATCGTAAAGGCTCAGGCCCTGCGCGATGGCCCATTCGATGGCATGCGCGTGCAGCAAAAGCCCGATCGCCGGGTCGTCCGCACCCGGATCGCGCCCCGCGACAAGGAAGTAAAGCCGCCCCTGTCTTTCATCGACCACATGGCCCAGCGCGCCCAGCACGCGGTCGCCCTGGTGCAGGACGGGCAGGTAAAGCCGCCCCATCGCCTCGGCCCCCAGCAGGGCGCGGGCATAGGTTTCCGCGGTCTCGGCCAGCGCCTGGTCCGACCGCGTGCCGCGCCAGGTCGCCATCCAGTTGGTCAGAAGGGCGGCGATGTCATGTTCGCTTGTCGCGGGCGTCGCCTCGGTGATGCGATAGGCGCCGCTCTCGAGATACCTGCGCCGGAAGCGCACGAGCTTCTGGCGCGTGTTGCGGCTGAGCCGTGTCGAGAGCAGGTCCGCGAAATCGGGACCCAGCGGCAGGTGCAGACCGACCAGATTGTCGGTCGTGCCCTTGTTGATACGATAATCGGGGAAGTCCGCAGCGAAGCCCTCGCCGAAGGCGTCGGCCAGCGCGCGGGCGCGGCGGCCCGTTGGCTCATAGCGCAGCTTGAACCGGGCGAAGGGCAGGGCGGCCATGCAGCGCGCCAGCGCGGGCAGGGTCTGTTCCTCGTCTTCGGGCGGGGTGACGATGCCGGTGTATTCGCCCCAGCCCAGCCGCCCCGCAGCTTCGTATTCCGTCTCGAAGCGGTTGCGCGACCGGCTCCAGTGCAGCCGGTGCTTCAGTGGCAGAAGCGCCGCAAGCCGCCCGCGGCCGTCGCGCAGGGCAAGGATGCGCCAGCGCCCGGGGTTCGCGTCAAGCGCGGGGCGCAGCCAGTCATGGCAGAGAAACACGCCCGACGCCGGGTCTTGCGCCAGAAGCGCGTCCCAGTCGGCCCGCAGCACATCAAGTGCTGCGGCGCTGTCGCAGACATGCAGTTCGAAGCGCGCGGGGTCGGCCGCGACGCGGGGGGCGGGCAGGGGAAAGCTCAGATCCTTCATGGACTGAAGCTTACAGGCTGAATGGGGAATTTTTTGGGCGTGGCGGGGCGCAGCCTAGAAGAAGGTCGAGAGCGAGATCTCGAGAAAACTGTCGCGCCCGATGAAGGACAGCGGGTCGTTGTAACCGTCGGTTTCGATATGCGTGCCCTTCACCTCGAACGAGAGGCGGTCATTGATCCGGCTCGTGACGCCTGCGGTGATGTATTGCGCGGAAGACGACAGATCATGGATCACGCTCAGGCTGAACGCGGTGTCGAGCCGGTTGTTCAGCCTGTAGGACAGGCCGAGGAACACGTCGTCCTCGAAGAGCGGGGCGCCCTGCGCGGCATCGCGCCCGTCATAGAGGTATTCGACCGCCAGCGTCATCCCGTGATCGGTGCCCAGGAGGTTGTGCCAGGTGTAATCGCCCCCCGCCACGCCCGCGAAATAGGTGGCGCCGCCGGCGCGGCTCCACGACCCTTCGGCCTTCAGTTGCAGATCGTCATGGGCGAAGACGGCTGTCAGCCCGACCTGCCGCGTCCGCTGGTAAAGCGCGCGCAGCCCCGGCACCGGCACGGTCGAGG
>CAZNMV010000483.1:0-2333 GCA_964573835.1 uncultured Aestuariivita sp.
ACCCGCCGCGGCGCTCATCGCCGGGCTTGCCGGGGGCTATGACCATATTGTCGCCCCTGCCACGACCGACGCCAAGAACATCATGCCCCGCGTCGCAGCGTTGCTGGACGTCATGGTGATCTCGGACGCGACCGCAGTGATCGACGCCGACACATTCGAACGCCCGATCTATGCGGGCAACGCGATCCAGACCGTGAAGTCGGTGGATGCCAAGAAGGTCATCACCTTCCGCACCTCGACCTTCGACGCCGCCCCCGCGGGCGGGTCGGCCGCGGTCGAAGCGATCGGCGCGGGCGACAACCCGGGCCTGTCGGAATGGGTCGAGGACAAGGTGGCAGCCTCCGACCGCCCCGAGCTGACCAGCGCCGGCATCGTCGTGTCGGGCGGCCGCGGCGTCGGATCCAAGGAACAGTTCGAGATCATCGAGAAACTGGCCGACAAGCTGAACGCCGCCGTCGGCGCAAGCCGCGCCGCGGTCGATTCGGGCTATGCCCCGAACGACTGGCAGGTGGGCCAGACCGGCAAGGTGGTCGCCCCCGACCTGTATATCGCGGTCGGCATTTCGGGCGCGATCCAGCATCTGGCGGGCATGAAGGACAGCAAGGTCATCGTCGCCATCAACAAGGACGAAGAAGCGCCGATCTTCCAGGTCGCCGATTTCGGCCTTGTCGCCGACCTCTTCTCGGCGGTGCCGGAACTGACCGACAAGCTCGGCTGACACCGCGCCACAGGACAGGACAAGGCCCGCCCTTGCGGCGGGCCTTTTTCATGCGCGCAGAAGCGGGCCCAAAGCGTCGGCCAGCGCCGCGGCGATCTCGCGATGCGCGGCGAGCGACGGCATCCGCCGTGCCGCTGGAAGCTCCAGCTCGGGCACGATCATGCCTTCGAGATCGTCGCCCGCGCGGGTCAGTGGCACCTCGACCACCTGCGCGACACGATCCGACAGATCGTCGATCATGTCGGCGCCGATGAAGCCCGCCTCGCGCAGCGGGTGGCTGAGCGCATCCTCGCGCAGCCACAGGACCGCCACGGGGCACGCCAGATCGCGCAGCAGAAGCCGCATGCGCGCCGACCAGGCCGCGCGCAATTCATCGCGCACAAGCGCATAGCGGTCCGGCGACACCATGGCGAGCGTGGACAGCATGTGGCGGGTAAAGCTGAAATCGGTGAAGTCCACCTCGCGGAACAAAGCCGAGAGCGCGGGCGACGGCCCGAGGAAGCGGTCGTTGCGGCGCGGATGGACGCGGTAATAGCGGTTCGACAGCGCCTGCGCCCCCATCGCCTGCACCACCGTCACCCGTGCGGCCCCGGCCAGGGCCAGAATCTGCGGCGCATGCAGGAACGCATCCAGCCCCGCATTCATCACCCCGAGGTTCAAAACCGGCAGACCAAGACGGTCTTCCAGCAGGTCGGGAAACGGCCGGGCCACGTATTTCCCGTAAACCTCGGACCCGCCAAGAACGGCGACATAGGCGCCCGGCTCGACCGGCCGCTGCGGGCCGCGGAACCACAACCGCCGCGCTCCGTAATTGCAGGACTGATAATCGAGCGCCTGCGCGCCCGGCACATCGTATCGCATCGGCTCACACCCCTGACTCTCACCCGCAGGCAGATTCGCCGCGAACCCTTTCCATTCCGCTAATGGTGGCATTCGAGACGAGTTTTCGCGGCCTGCGCCCCTTGCTGTCAGACCCCGCGCGGGCCTATCCTGCGCCAGCGGCAAAACAGGACAGGTTGATGGATATTCGCACGGTAGGCGTCGTCGGCGCGGGCCAGATGGGCAACGGGATCGCGCATGTCATGGCGCTTGCCGGATATGACGTGCTGATGACCGACATCAGCGAAGACGCGCTGCGCCGCGCACTTGACCTGATCGAAGGCAACCTGATGCGCCAGGCCTCGCGCGGGAAGATCTCCGAGGCCGATGCCAGGACCGCGATCGGGCGCATCAGCACGACACTCAAGCTGACCGATCTGGGCCAGACCGATCTTGTCATCGAAGCCGCGACCGAACGCGAAAGCGTCAAGCAGGCGATCTTCGAAGACCTCCTGCCGCACCTCAAGCCGGACACGATCCTGACCTCGAACACCTCGTCCATCTCGATCACGCGGCTCGCCTCGCGCACCGACCGGCCCGAGAAATTCATGGGCTTCCATTTCATGAACCCGGTGCCGGTGATGCAACTGGTCGAACTGATCCGCGGGATCGCGACGGACGAGCCCACCTATCAGGCCTGCAAGGGCGTCGTCGACCGGCTGGGCAAGACCGCCGCCAGCGCCGAGGATTTCCCCGCCTTCATCGTCAACCGCATCCTGATGCCGATGATCAACGA
>CAZNMV010000484.1:0-2332 GCA_964573835.1 uncultured Aestuariivita sp.
GTCTGTCCCGTTTCGGCCCGCGCCGAAATCGCCTGAAGCGTCGCGACGGGGTAAAGGCTGTGAAACTCCTGCGCGACGATGTCGGACAGATCGGCCAGACGGTCCTGCAACTGGCCCTTCATCAGCAGGTGATCGGCCTTGGTCAGCACGAGAAAGCTGTGATCCTTCAGCATGTCGGGCGCCACCGCCCAGAGCGCGCGTTCGATCGCGTCGAAACCCTGCGTGCACCACAGCACGATATCGGCCCGGCCAAAGGCCCAGTCGGCCATGGCGCGCATCGCCTCGGGCGGTCCCTGCAGGGTGACCTCGGTCAGGGTCATGCGGGTCAGAAGAGGTTCCGGCAGTTCCAGCCGCATCATCGCGGCGTCTTCGGGCAGGTCGGCGCCTGCGCCATCGGTCCAGTCCTCGATCCGTGCATCTTCACGCAGAAGAAGCTGGCGGTCGCGCGGGCCATGCATCACCTCGACGGCGGGCAGGGCGACCAAGGGCAGGGGACGGCCCAGAATCATGTGGATCAGCCGCGACTTGCCGACCTGCTGCTTGCCCATCACGACCACGTTGACCGGCGTCTTCAGCCGGTCGAGCAGGCGCGCGCCGTGCAGCCGCGCCTCGCCCGGGACGCAGTCTGACGCCAGCGCGGCAGACAGCGTTTCGACGACATGCTCCGAGGTCATGGGCTGGCTCATGCGCTTTTCGCGGCCTTTCGCCGGACATGACAGAACATCGACAGCCCCGTGCGCGTGCGCCGCGCCATGAGGGTGATGCGGCCGGGCAGCGGATCGCTGAGGCCAGGTGCGGCTTCGGTCGCAGGCGCGCGGGGTGCGGCGGCGGCGGGCATCGCAGCCTCGGCGATCTTGATGACACAGACCGACACGTTGTCCTGTTCAGGATCGGCCAGCGCATCCAGCGCGCGGATCAGGCCGGAGGTGATCTCGGCGCTGGGGCGGTCGGCGTGGTCCTGGATCAGGGCTTCGATCTCGCACGTGTCGAGAAACTGCAGACCGTCCGAGGCCACGATGACGATGTCGCCATGCTGCAGGGTCACCGGGCGGCGAGGGCAGTCGATCCGGGGAATGGCGCTGCCGATCAGGACCGAAGTCAGACAGTGCCGGTCGGGATGGTCCGCGCTGGTGTCCGCAGGCATCAGCCCGCGCTCGACCAGCCTGTCGATCTGCGAGCCGAGCGAGTGATCCTCGTTCAGCTGCCTGAGGCGGCCGTCGCGGAACAGGTAGAGCGGTGAATCGCCCACCGAGATCCAGTAAAGACGGTCGCGCACCAGAACCGGCGCGACAAGCGTCGCACCCATGCCGAAGCTTTCGGGGTGTGCGTCGGAATGCAGCCGTACGCAGGTGTTCGCGGCTTTTGCGGCTTCGGTCAGGATGCCGGCGATGTTGCGCTCCAGCCCTTCGGCGTCGCCGCTTTGGAGTTTCAGTTCGCTGAACACCTCGGTCACCACGATCTTGCTGGCGACATCGCCCGAGGCATGCCCGCCCATCCCGTCGGCCAGCACGCAAAAGCCCACGTCATGGCCCAGCGGGAAATCGGCGAGAACGGCATCCTCCTGCGCGTCGCGCTGACCCAGGGACAGGGCCGAGGCGACATCATAGGTGAACTTAGCAGTGGCTTGCATGATCGAAGGCACCGTCCCGGTCCCAGTTGAAATCGCTGTCGCAGAAGGCCGCGAAGCGCAGCGTCGTCTCTCCGATCCGGACGAGCGCGCCGTGCGACATGGGTTCGGTGCTCAGGACGGGGCGGTTGTTCAGGCGCACCATGTTGGCCTTGCCGCCATGACCCAGATAGAAGGTGCCTTCCTCGCGGTCATAGGCGACCGCGGCATGATTGCTGCGCGAAATCGCCGTATCCCCGAAGTCGAGCCGGATCGTCTGATCCTCGCCGCGACCGATATGGGACACACCGGGCGACAGGGTGAAGGCATGGCCGCGACCGGGGCCCGCCACGATGACCAGCCAGCCGACGGGAAAGCAGGGTTGATCGCGGCCTGTGCCGGGATGGGCGAAGGGATCGCGCGCGGCCATCTCGCCGCCGAAGCCCAGAAGCCGTGTCTTGACGCGACCGGCCGAGGGCGCGGAGCGGCCGCTGGCGGGGGCTGGCACCTCGATCGGGTCTGCGGGTCGGGGCAAGGGGACGGCCGGGGGCGCGTCGGAAAGGGCAATCGCGCCAGAGCGTCCCGATACCGGTCCGGCGATGGGGGTCGGGTCGGGGCGCAGCGGGTCCGGTATCGCGGGCTCCGGCGGTGTCGGATCGGCATAGCGCGCCCAGTCGCGCGGGGGGACTGGCAGGTCGCCGTCAGCGTCCCCGTCCCTGTCCGCGT
>CAZNMV010000485.1:0-2320 GCA_964573835.1 uncultured Aestuariivita sp.
CTATCTGAACGAATGGGCGGCGAACCGGATCGACTGGGAACGCCGGCGTCGCATGGAGGACGGTGCCGCGCCTCAGGGGGCGGCTGCCTTCAACAACCGCAAGATCGAGCTTGCCTTCCGCGCGGCCGTTGCCGGGTACCGGCTGCAGCCTTGGGACGGACCGCTCACGCTCTTCCGGCCGCCGCTGGACCGGCACTGGAAGGTGACAGGCGGGCGCTGGGTAAGTGCTGCGCGGGAATACGTGCTTGACGACAACGACTGGACCCGCTGGGCCCCGCAGACGCAGGTGATCGAGGTTCCGGGCGATCATGACAGCATGGTTCTGGCCCCCAATGTGAGCGTGCTGGCCTCCCGGCTGCGCGATGCCATCCTGAAGGCCGAGGGCCTGCGCCGCCCGGACCCCGCCCGCATCACGGCGGCCAAGTGACAGAGATGGAGCGCGCGCCCACCCTTCTGACGGTGATCCTGAACTGGCGCACGCCCGACATGACGCTGCGCGCCGCCGACGCGGCCTTGCGCGCGATGGAGGGGATCGCAGGCGAGATCGTGATAGTCGACAACCACAGCGGCGACGGCAGCTTCGAGAAGATGACTTCGCATGCCCGCGCGCAGGGCTGGACAGCCGAGAACCGGCTGCGCGTGATCTCTTCGGGGCGCAACGGCGGCTTCGGCGCGGGCAACAATGCCGGAATGCGCGCCGGGCTGTCGGACGGGTCGCGACCGGATTACGTCTACCTTCTGAATTCCGATGCCTTCCCGGAACCGGGTGCGATCCGCCAGCTGATCGCCTTCATGGAAGACCAGCCCGGGGCCGGGATCGCGGGCAGTCATGTGCGCGGCGAAGATGGTGTCCCTCATGTGACCCGCTTCCGCTTTCCAACCATCGCGGGCGAACTCGAACAGGCGATCAAGCTCGGCCCCGTTACAAGGCTGCTGCGCAGCAGCGTCATCCCCATGGATCTGCCAGCCACGCCCGCCCGCGCAGACTGGGTCGCAGGCGCCAGCATGATCCTGCGGGGCAGCCTGCTCGACCGCATCGGCGGGTTCGACGAGACGTTCTTTCTCTACTTCGAGGAAACCGACCTCTGCCTGCGCGCAGCCCGCGCCGGGTGGGAGACATGGTATGTCCCCCAAAGCCGGGTCGTGCATATCGGTTCGGTCTCGACCGGGATGAAGGGCTGGACGCGGACGCCGGAGTATTGGTTCGCTTCGCGCCGCCACTACTTCGCCAAGAACCACGGGCGCGGCTATCTGCTGGGCGCCACCGTGACGCGCGCGGCGGGGGCCGCGGCGTGGCGGCTGCGCTGCGCGCTGACCCGCCGCCCGGTGGGCGAGCCGCACTTCTTCCTGCGCGACCTGATCCGGCAGGATCTCGCGGCGCTGTTGCGGCCTGCGCACCGCCTTCCGCACGCGCCGTTTGCACCTGTCTTGAAGGAGGACGGCAAATGACCCCCTTGTCCTGCATCCTGATCGGTGACGAAACCCAGACCATCGCCTGCGGCGACCTGATCCTGGGCGCGGGGCATGACGTTCGCTGCGTGGTGACGCGATCCGGTGACGTGGCGGCCTGGGCCGCGGCGCGCGATCTTCCGGTCCTGTCCGCGCCGCGCGATCTGATCGGGGGCGACGGCGTCGACTGGATCTTCAGCATCGCCAATCTCCAGCTGCTGCCGCAGACGGTTCTGGCGCTGGCCCGTCAGGGGGCGGTCAACTTCCACGACGGTCCGCTGCCCGCCTATGCCGGGCTGAACGCGCCGGTCTGGGCCATGCTCGCGGGCGAACCGCGGCACGGCGTGACCTGGCACCTGATCGAGGCCGGCGTCGATGCGGGCGACATCCTTGTGCAGGCAGAGGTGGCGATCAGTGCCGACGACACGGCGCTCACGCTCAACGGCAAATGCTATGCCGCGGGGCTGGAAAGCTTCGAGACGCTGCTGGCGCAGCTGAGGCGGGGCGAGGTCACGCGGCAGGCGCAGGACCTGAGCCTGCGCAGCTATTTCGGGCGCGACCGACGGCCCGCAGCGGGCGGGCTGATCGACCCGACCGGCCCGGCGGATCCGATCCTGCGGCTGGTCCGCGCGATGGATTTCGGCCCCTATCCCAATCCGCTGACCCGGCCCAAGTTGATGCTGGGCGAGGTGCCTGTCGCCATCGGCGAGGCCTCTTTCACCGACGGCACCGGGATGCCGGGCACAGTTCTGGCGGTCGAGGCGGGCGCGATCACTCTGGCCTGTGCAGATGGCCTGCTGCGATTGTCGGGTTTGACGCTGACCGATGGCGGCGCCGTAGATGCCACGACACTCGTCTGGCCCGGTGCGGT
>CAZNMV010000486.1:0-2077 GCA_964573835.1 uncultured Aestuariivita sp.
GAGTCTCTTGAAGTCATTGCCTTGGTCCCACACCGTGAAAAACACTAAAGAAAGTGACCACTTACGGGGGGGGCATCACAACCTATCTTAAGATTGGGTCACGTCGACATTTATCGATTCTCAGCACCGGACAGTCTTTGATTTGTGCTTGTCATTTGCATCATTACAAAATGTTGTGGATAAGTTTTAGGATTAGACATTTGTTTGTATATATTATTTTTTTGATTATTTTGTATAGCTTTGTTGGCTTTTTTGTTGTCCTTTCGGGCGGCCCCCCTCGATGTTTTCGCGATCTCCGTCCCCCAGGGGCAAAAGCTCGTTATCGGTGTGCGAATTAGCGGGAAGGTGTTCGCAGAACGGGTTTTGGTGTA
Source organism: uncultured Aestuariivita sp. (assembly GCA_964573835.1). Lineage (GTDB taxonomy): Bacteria > Pseudomonadota > Alphaproteobacteria > Rhodobacterales > Rhodobacteraceae > JAGYKE01. The sequence continues at coordinate 372 of CAZNMV010000486.1, forward strand.
GCTGAAGCGGCCAGCCCATATACCTCCGTTCCCGTTGCCCGCTTTGTTTTTGCGATATCGGTAGACCACACCGGAGTAATGCCGCGCCCTGCTCTGCACCAGCAGACGCCAGAGCGCTTCGTGGTTTCGTCCCAAGCGCAATGCCTCAGCTCTTCCCGTTCCATGTTGGGCGCTTGTCCGAACTTGCTAACGACCTCGTGAGCCGCCCCTGTCAGAGTCGCACAAATGTCGAGAACGTTGAGAAACGTCCGCACAGTCGACACGCGGAACTCGGCCAGATGCGGTATCACCCCTTGCCTTTTCTGCCCTTGCGTGATGCGCCGTAGACATATTCTTCAGATAGCTCGTCGAGGGTTCGATGCACTCGTGTCGTTAGCCGCACTGTCGGCCTGGCATTGCGCGGCGCGGAAGGTGGTGAAGTCGTGCCGCCCGACGAGGTGTCGGCAAGCTGTCTGCATCGCGTCGGCATCCAGTCGGCGGTTCACCCGCCACACCAGCCCGGCCTCATGCGTCATGGGCGCCCGGCGGCAGACGATCCGGTAGACATAGCGCCGCTCGATCGCCGAGAATCGGGCGTGCCAATCGTCGGGCACCCGCGCGGTGGCGAGGATGGCCACGGGCGCGGGCTTCAGGTGATGGTTCAGCGCCTCGGACAGGCGGAAGGGGTCCCAGTCGCGGGCAAGGTCGCACTGGGCCACCTGCGCCAGCGCGTGCACGCCCGCGTCCGTGCGTCCGGCGGCGGCGATCGAGGGCAGGTCCGGTTCCAGCCGCGCCAGCGCTTCCTCAACGGCCTGCTGGACCGAGGGCTGCCCGGCCTGCCGCTGCCAGCCCGAGAACGGGCCGCCGTGGTATTCGATTTTCAGGGCGTATCGGGGCATCTGGCAGATATGTCGGCCTTGGGTCGACTTATGGCTAGGCTTCTGTAGGCAAATGAAATTTCAATTTGGCCAACCTCTCGCCATTTGGTGCCGATTTACAGGGCCAAATCGCACAATGCTAGAGTGAGGCCCCGAAGCCGCTTCCGTTAGCTAGATAACAGTAGCGGGGAGAGGCAGCAATGACGGTTGCAAGCATGTTTTTGCCGAATAGCGTCGGAGCGCGTCTTGCCCCCAGCGATACAATCCCCAACAGGCGGGTCCCGCGGACAGTCGACACCAGCCAAGAGCATGATCCGTTCGGACCCGAGGTTCTTCATGACCTGATGCATCCGTCCGGTGCGGTCTTCGTGGGATCGACACCGTATGTCTGCGCCGATGTCGCTGACTTCTACTCCACCCACTCCGGCAAGGTTACATCCTGCTACGAATCGTTGGAAGATGCGCTTGAATTGGGATCTCTCCTCGATGAGCCCAGGTTCTTCTTGATCGATATCGACAGCTTCTCGTTAAGCGACGTGATCGGGCAGCTGTTCGACTTTCGCATAAGGAACCCCAAGCATGTGGTGGTTCTGCTTTCGCATGATTTCGCTCATGATGATTTCACCACATCAAGAAAATCCATAGCCGATGCAAGTTTGAAGCTGCCGTTAAGCCGGACACGTCTTCTGTGTGGCATGGGTTTTGCCCGCAGAAACAACAAGTACACGGTAACTTGAACATGTAATTGCCAGATCGCAGGACCCCAATACCTGCGATCAACTCGGTTGTAGGGCTTGCGCGGCGTGTGTATTCTAGGCTTGGTGGTTCGCTCAATTCCTACAACCACAT
>CAZNMV010000486.1:2087-2295 GCA_964573835.1 uncultured Aestuariivita sp.
GTCTCCTCGCGCTGAAACGGGTGCGGGCCGTGCGACTGGCACGTCGAACGGCGTCTCCGAAATCCGACGTTCGATGCGGTTCAGACAGGTTCCCGCGTGGCGAAATTCCCGTGGGTGTGACTGTTGTACCCTTTCGTATAGCGAGATGTGGACATTAGGTTAGTATTCTTATCCAAAAATATTCTATCCTTATCCATCAGAGTCACAG
>CAZNMV010000487.1:0-2291 GCA_964573835.1 uncultured Aestuariivita sp.
ATCTGGCGCGGCCCGACAACATCGCGACCTATACCGAGGGCCGCTTCGCGCCAAAGGGGCTGGCCACCCATGCAGCCCCCCTCGACGGGCCCGAGCCGCCGCGCCCGCGCCCCCTGCCCCTGCCTGACCGGGCCGAGCCGGGGCTGCGCACAGGGCTGCTGCTGCATCCCGACGATCTGTCGCCGGGCTTTCTTCTGGACCGCATCCCGGCGCCGGTGACCGCTGCGCGCCTGTCGCACCGGCGCGATCTGAGCCCGCTTGCCGTCGCGCCCATGGTCATGGACTGGGAAGAGGCAGCCGCGCGCGACATGTCGGCCCGCTGGGCCGACCGGCTGGGCGACATCCCCCGGATCGACGACGTCGCCGCCTGGGCGCGCGCGCACGAGCTCGAACAGATCGTCACACCCTACGCGCCGGTCGGCCCCGAAGCCGACGCGCTGGCGCGGGCGGCGCGCGATCTTGGCCCGGGGCTCCGCCTTGTGCGCCTGCGCCGCGCCTTCGACGACGCCGCCTGGCCCCATGCGACCCATGGCTTTTTCCGCTTCCGCGACCGGATCCCCGAACTGATCGGTCAGATACGCGGATTGACGGCAGCCTAGGTGGCGCGATTTCATGCGGCTGTCACGTTGGGCGGCGACGGTCATCGGTGTTCGGATCGCCCGATTCGCAACGGTTTCCGTTAACCTCAGGAGCTGCACGCAGATGGATCGCAAAACGATCATCCACGACCCCGCCTTTGGCAACCGCGCCGAAGCCTTCGAGGCCTTCGACGACATCCCGACGAACCCCTCGCGCACAGACACGATCGGTGACGTGATCGCCGCACGCTATGGCCGCCGCGACCTGCTGAAGGGCCTGCTGGGCGTGTCCGCCGCAGCGGCGCTTTATGGCACATCCTCGATCGTGGCACCGCGCGCGGCGCAGGCCGCCGCCGCCGACCGCTTCAACTTTGCCGAACTGGCCTGGGGCAACGACGAAAACCACCACATCGCGGACGGCTACAATGCCGACGTGCTGCTGCGCTGGGGCGATCCGATCACCGCCGACGCGCCCGAGTTCGACGTGATGAACCAGTCGGCCGAAGCGCAGCTGAAGCAGTTCGGTTACAACAACGACTATGTCGGCTTCTGGCCGCTGAACGAGGACGGCTCGCGCGGCGTGCTGTGCGTGAACCACGAATACACCAACGAAGAAGTCATGTTCCCCGGCGTCGGGCGTCAGGACCGCGACGGCTTCGCCAAGATGACCAAGGACCTCGTCGATATCGAGATGGCCGCCCATGGCGGCACCGTGGTCGAGATCGCGCGCGGCACGGACGGCAAATGGCAGCTCGTCAAGGACAGCCCGCTCAACCGCCGCATCTCGCCGCTTCAGACCGAGATGACGCTGTCGGGCCCGGCCGCCGGACATGACCGGGTGAAGACCAATGCAGATCCCTCGGGCCTGAAAGTCATCGGCACCATCAACAACTGCGCCGGCGGCATGACGCCCTGGGGCACCTACCTGATGGCCGAGGAAAACTTCCATGGCTATTTCTGGACCGAAAAGCTCGACGGCGAAGGCAAGCCCGACCTCAGCGAACAGGCCGAGGCCACCTCGATGAAGCGCTATGGCGTGCCGGGCATGTGGTACAACTGGGGCCAGCATCACGAGCGGTTCAACATCGACAAGGAGCCCAACGAGTCGAACCGCTTTGGCTATATCGTCGAGGTCGACCCGATGAACCCCGCCGCGACGCCGGTCAAGCACACCGCGCTGGGCCGCTTCCGGCACGAAGGTGCCGAAACCACGATCGCCAGCGATGGCCGTCTGGTGATCTATTCGGGCGACGACAACCGCTTCGACTACCAGTACAAGTGGGTCTCGCGCGATGTCGTGACGCCGGAAAACTCGGTCTTCGGCTCGACCCTGCTGTCGGAAGGCACGCTTTTCGTGGCGCGCTTCAATGCCGACGGCACTGTGGACTGGATGCCGCTGGTGCATGGGGAAGGCCCGCTGACGGCCGCGAACGGCTTCGACAGCCAGGCCGACATCGCCATCGACACGCGCCTTGCCGCCGACCTTCTGGGCGCCACCCCGATGGACCGCCCCGAAGACGCGCAGCCGCGCGGCGACGGCAAGGTCTACGTGATGCTGACCAACAACTCGCGCCGCAAGGCCGAGCAGGTCGATGCCGCCAATCCGCGCGCGGAATCGAACTTCGGCCACATCATCGAGATCAGCGAAGACGGCGGCAACCATTCGGCCACACGCGGCACCTGGGATATCCTCGTGCTCTGCGGTGATCCGAA
>CAZNMV010000488.1:0-2275 GCA_964573835.1 uncultured Aestuariivita sp.
AGTTTCAGGCGATCAACGCGGGCACCGATCTGGTGCTCACGGTGGCGGGAGACGTGATCGGACGGCCGGGCACCGACAGCGACATCGTGGCCACAGGTGCCGTTCAGCTTAACCTTGGCGGCGATTTCGGCAGCCTCGCGCAACCCATCATCACCGCCTTCGAGGACACGGCCTTCGACAGCACGCCCCGGCTCTCGGCCTTCCGTCTCGGCGGCGCCGGCGCGCCGCAGGTCTTCATCGCCAATCGCGGCGAGATCGCGCTCGGGTCGATCGCGCTGGGCAGCGAGGGCAGCCGCTTCTCCTTGATCAACCAAGGGCGGCTGACCCTGCCGGAAATGCCACTTTTCGTGGCCTCCACCGCGCATCTGATCACCGTGAACCCGGCGGACGACGCCGCCCCGATCCGGATCGACGGCCCTGTCGCCCATGTCGGCGACAGCATCGCCTTCCAGACGGCATCGGCCCTGACCATCGGCGCGGAAGGCCGACTGACGAGCAGCGGCGACATCGCCAAGACGGCGGCGGCTATCCGCTGGCTCGGGGGCGGGTCCGGCGGCACGCTGGACGCCGGGGGCGACATCGCGCTGAGCGCCAGCGAATTCGTCGGCATCACGCTGGCGGGTGTCAGCGCGGACGGCACACTCGATGTCACTGCCAATGGTTTCGCCGCACTGGGCGAAGTTGCAGCCCGCACCGCCGAAGTGCGCGCGCATACGATCACCGGCGACTTCACGATCGACGAACGACTCATCCTGGATGCGGGCCTGTTCCTGGGCGGCGGGGACGAAACCGGCCTGACCGAACCGGTGATCATCCGCGCCCGGCCTGATCTGGCCGAGGTGCGGCTGACCGGCGATTACGGCGTGAGCGTCCGGTTCGAGGGAACGACCGACCGCTTCGCGCAAACGGTCCAGTCGGTGCGGACCCAGACGGTGGCGCAGGGCCTGCTGCGCGATCCCGACGGATCGACGCGCGCAATCGAGGACAGCTACGGCGCCAATGCCGGCGATCTGGAGTCGCTGGGAATTGCCCTGACCGGGGGCGCCTTCCTCACAATCGCAGGCGACGGCGTGGTCGCCGACGGCGCGCCCATCACCATAGACACTGGGCGGCTCACCCAGCTTGCAGGCGCGCATGTCACCAGCGGTGGCGGCGACATCACGCTTGGCGACCGCGGCTTCGGCGTGCCGATGATCCTAGGTGGAATGGTGGATTCGGGCGGCGGCGACATCGTCATCGCGGCCGAGACCGGGCTGGAAGCCAGCGCCGTGATCCAGTCTTTCGGCGGCGATATCCGTATCAGAACCGCGTTCACCCTGCCCTCGGGCGGTGCGCCTGTCCTGCTGTCGAACATCTTCACGATGGGCGGCGATCTCGACATCGATATCGCGGCAGGCACCGGGCTCGATGCCGGGTTGTCGGTGTTCAATTCGGGCACAGGCCGACTGTCCGTGGCCGTGGGGGGCGACGCGATCCTGCAGGGGCGGCTTCTGTCGTCCTATGACGACGGCGACGCCGCGATCACGCTTCGGGTCGCGGGCGAACTGGTGACCGATCAGGGCATACCGCGGATCGATACCGGCATTCTCGCACCCGACGGCCTTGTCGAGATCGAAGCCGGGAGCCTTGGCGCGACGGCCGGGCGTCCGCTCGTCTTCGGGGCGGCCCTTCTCGACATCGTGGTCGACGAAGGCCCCGTCCACCTTCTGGGCGACCGTTCGGTCGGCCTGCGCCGCGTGGAAAGCCGCGATGGCAGCCTGATCGACGTCTTCGCCGAAGGCGATCTGAGGATCGCGGGAACGATCATCAGCCAGTCGGATACCGGGGCGCGGGGCGACATCGTCCTGACCGCAAGCGGCAGCGTCGGCGGTGTGATGACCGATGTGGTGGGCCGGTTCGTGCAGGTGACGGCGCTGGGTGGAACCATAGGGTTCAGCCCGCTGATCGTGCGCGATGCGGACGTCACGCGCTGGCGTCTTTACGGCCGCGACGGACTCGAGATGGACTTCGAAACCGATCTGGATGCCGCCTGGGTCCTGTCGACGGGCCTGATCGACATCTCCGCCACCGGCCCCGTCAACATCGCGCTCTTGGGCACGCCCGAGCCCCCGCAGATCGTGGCCCCTTCCGTCAAGGTCACCGCGCATGGCGCGGCTGACACGGTGGACACCCTGCCGCCCGTCCCGGGCGGCGTCGTGAACGCAGACCGCTATCCCATGGTCGCCGCGCTGGGTCCCGATGCCTCGGGCGGCGGAGATGCAGGCGGTGGCGACAC
>CAZNMV010000489.1:0-2266 GCA_964573835.1 uncultured Aestuariivita sp.
GGTCGCCAACGATGAGCTTGAACCCCTGCACTTCGGCAGGGTAGCCAGTCCACACTGGCCTCTCAAGCACTGGCTTCTCTGGGGCCCGGCCAAGCAGCCCCCAGGGTTTCGCACTGCCCGGAGGCGCGCTGGGCGAGGCCGTGCCCGTGGCTGTGGACCGCGGCTGTGATGCGCCCCGGCAGCATCCGCCGCAGTGTCGCGTCGCGGTCGATCAGGTGATGCTTGAACGCTCCCGCGACATGCAGCGCGATGGCCGCGATCAGCACCCATTTCGTCACCAGATGCAGCCCCGCGAAGATCGCGGCGATACCGTCATCCTTCGGGACGAACGGCAGGTCCTGACCAAAGGGCCACCAGATCGGCGCAAAGCCCGTGGTCGCCGCGTGGTGGATCCATCCCGTCAGCGGCACGACCAGCATCGCACCGTACAGCATCCAGTGCACTGTCGCGGCCAGCGCCGCCTCGGCCCGGCCATGCCCGGCGAGTCCCTGCGGTTTTGGCTGGACCAGTGCCCAGAGAATGCGCGCCAGCGCCACCACGAAGGCGGCAAGGCCCACCGTCTTGTGAACGGAAAACAGCGTCGCCTTGCGCGCCAGCGCCTCGGCGCTGTCATAGGGCAGGGCGTTGGCCACCGCGCCCAGCGGGATCGCGGTCAGGATCAGCAGCGCGGTCAGCCAGTGAAACGTCTTGGCGACGCCGCCATAGGTGTCTGTCGTGTTGGTCAGGGACATGCGGTCTCTCCGCGGGCGTTCGCTGCAAAGCTAGGGGCGGGGTGCTGTCGTGCAACAGCGCCCCGTGCGCACAGGCCCCGCGCAACGCTGCACAGACCTACGCCCGTCCCGGCGGCGTTGCCCTTTGGTCTGGCGCGGTCTATGCCAGTGAAAAAGCCGATTGGAGGGACAATCATGAGCCGAGCCTTCGTGTTCCCCGGGCAGGGGGCACAGACCATCGGGATGGGCCGCGACCTGGCCGGGGCCTATCCGGCCGCGCGCGCCGTCTTCGATGAGGTGGACGAGGCGCTGGGCGAACCGCTGAGCCGCCTGATCTGGGAGGGCGATATCGAGACGCTGACGCTCACCGAAAATGCCCAGCCCGCGCTGATGGCGATGTCGATGGCGGTGATGCGCGCGCTTGACACTGAGGGCGTGACGATCGGCGCGGCGTCATTCGTGGCGGGCCATTCTCTGGGCGAATATTCGGCGCTGGCCGCCGCCGGTGCGCTCAGCGTGACGGATGCCGCGCGGCTTCTGCGGGCGCGGGGCCGTGCCATGCAGGCGGCGGTTCCGGTGGGTGTGGGCGCGATGGCGGCCCTTCTCGGGCTCGATTTCGACACCGCGCGCGCTGTCGCGCTTGAGGCGGCGCAGGGCCAGGTCTGCCAGGCCGCCAATGACAACGACCCCGCGCAGGTCGTCGTGTCGGGCCACCGCGAGGCGGTGGAACGCGCGGTCGAGATCGCCAAGGCAAAGGGGGCCAAGCGCGCGGTGATGCTGCCGGTGAGCGCCCCTTTCCACTGTGCGCTGATGGAGCCTGCGGCCCGCGCGATGGCCGAAGCCCTTGCGCAGGTCGAGATCCGCGACCCCGCCGTTCCGGTCATCGCCAACGTGCTGGCCGAACCGGTGGTGGATGCCGCGCGCATCCGGTCGCTCCTGGTCGAGCAGATCACCGGCAGCGTGCGCTGGCGTGAAAGCGTGCTCGACATGCGCCAGCGCGGGGTCACGGAAATCTGGGAAATCGGCGCCGGCAAGGCGCTGTCGGGCATGATCCGGCGCATCGACCGCGAGATCGAGGCGCTGAGCATCGCCACGCCCGACGAGGTAAAGGCGGCCGCGGGCCGCAACAGGTAGGAGACAGGCATGTTCGATCTGACGGGAAAATGCGCGCTGGTCACCGGCGCATCGGGGGGCATCGGGGCGTCGATCGCACGCGTCCTGCACGGGGCAGGGGCGAATGTGGGCCTGTCGGGCACGCGCGAAGGGCCATTGCAGGCGCTGGCCGACGAACTCGGGTCGCGCGCGCATGTGCTGCCGTGCAACCTCTCCGACCCCGCGGCGGTCGAGGCGCTGCCGAAACAGGCGGCCGAGGCGATGGGCGCGGTGGACATCCTGGTCAACAACGCGGGCATCACGCGCGACAATCTCTTCATGCGGATGTCGGATGACGAATGGCAAAGCGTGATCGACGTGAACCTGACGGCGACCTTCAAGCTGTCGAAGGGTGTGCTGCGCGGCATGATGAAGGCGCGCTGGGGCCGCATCGTCAACATCTC
>CAZNMV010000490.1:0-2263 GCA_964573835.1 uncultured Aestuariivita sp.
CACTGGCCCACGTTCAACGTCGCCGATATTGCGATCACTCTCGGCGCGGTCCTGATCCTTGCCGCCTCGCTTCCCCTTCGTCGCCGCAAGGAGCCGGTTCTTGACCAAAGCTGACCCGCAGAGCCTGTCGCGTGACGACCTTTCCTTGACCGTCGCTTTCCTGATCGCACTGGCGGGCACGCTTGGCGCGCTCTTTATCGGTGAGGTGCTGGTCCAGATGCCCTGCACCCTCTGCTGGTATCAGCGCATCGCCATGTTCCCTTTGGTGCCGATCCTCGGCATGTCGCTCTGGCGGGGCGACGGGATGGCGCGCGCCTATGGCTTGCCGTTGGCCATCGCCGGGCTCGCGCTTGCGGTATGGCATTCTGGCCTTTACGCAGGGTTCTTGCCTGCGCCGATCGTGCCCTGTACCGAGAACGGCCCCTCCTGTACCGGCGAGGCGCAGATGATTCTTGGCCTGCCGATCCCCTATCTTTCCGTGGTCGCCTTCGCGGCGATCCTTACCTGTCTCCTCTTGCCGAAAGGACAACGCCCATGAACCGCCGCACTCTTCTGATCGGGGCCTCTGCACTCGGGCTTGCCGCCTTCGCAGGCGGCGCCATCGTCCTGAACCGTCGCCGCGCGGCCGAGGCAGAGGCGGTGGCCGCCGCCACGCCAACGGAGGATCAGGCGCTTTTGGTCCGGGAGTACTCCCCGAGCTTTGGCCCCGCCGACGCGCCGGTCACGCTGGTCGAGTTCTTCGATCCCTCCTGCGAGGCCTGCCGTGCCTACCACCCGGTGGTGCAGGAAATCCGGCGGCAGTTTCCGACGCAGGTCCGCGTCGTGCTCCGCTACACCGTCTTCCATGAAGGCTCGGACGAGGCTGTGCGCATCCTCGAGGCTGCGCGGATGCAGGACAAGTTCGAGCCGGTGCTGGACGCGCTTCTGGAACAACAGCCCGGCTGGGCCGTTCATGGCTCGCCCGAGATGGATGTCGCCTGGGAAATCGCTGGGTCCGCAGGTCTCGATCTGGAAAAGGCGGAAACCGACCAGTTCTTTCCGGGAATCACAGGCATCCTGAACCAGGATGCGGCCGATGTCGAAGCCTTGGCCATTCGACAAACGCCGACTTTCTTTCTGAATGGCAAGCGGTTGGAGAACTTCAACGCCGACAGCCTGATCGCCGATGTGCGGTTCGCGGTCGAGAATAGCTAACCGATCAGTCGCCCTGCAAAAAGGGCGAACGCTTCTGGAGATACAGGAGTTGACTTGAAAACCATTCACATCAAGATTGCAGTAGCTTGGTTCCTCGCAATGCACAAAGTGCCGAGGATCAAACCGGAACGGGGAAGGGTCTATCCATCAGGAGGCCTGAAGCCCCGACCGCCCCCGCGACTGTAAGCGGCGAGCGGCCTTTCATTCAGCCACTGGGATATTTTTGGCTCCGGGAAGGGGAAAGGTGCGCAGCGACCCGCGAGTCAGGAGACCGGCCAGGCAAGAAACCCCGAACAGCTGTCGGGTGTGACAGCGAAAGGACCAGAAATGACGACCCTGACGAAAACCCTTCCCGCAACCTCGAAGTCGGCGAACCTTGCATCACAACTGACCGCGATCGCTCTAGGATTAGCGCTGTTGTTTGTCGGCGGCTTTGCGGGGGCCGAGGTGCTGCACAATTCGGCCCATGACACCCGGCACGCGACCGGCTTCCCCTGTCACTGAGCGCGCAGGAGCCATAGATGCATTCTAATCCTGTTGCGAACGGCCTTCTTTCGGGGGCCGCAGCGGCCCTCGTTGCTGTAGTTCTACACCTTGTGTTTTTGCAGCCCCTCCTGTTGCGCGCCGAAGACTACGAATCCGGGGCGCGTGTTCATGATTTTGAGTCGGGCCTCAGCGAAGACCACCACTCCGATGCGGCCACGGTCGACCCGGACCATGACGCCACTGAAACAAAGGCGCCCGGCGCAATGCCGAAACGCCTTGATACGCCATGGGAGCTCTCGCGCGATGCACTGACCGCAGGCTTCTTCCTTGTGGCCTACGCCGCCTATGGGTTGCTCCTTGCAGGGTCGGTCGATATGGCGCGTCAGCGCGGCTACCGCGAAGCGGCGGGGCATGCCGTCCTTTGGGGCGCGGCGGGATTTGCGGTCTTCGCGCTGTCCCGTCGTTCGGACTTGCGCCGGAGCTTCCGGGCATGGCAGCTGGCCCGCGAGGAGAGCGGCAAGTCTGGTGGGCGGCAACTGAAGCCGTCACAGCGGCGACACTTGCAGGCCTTGCATTCAGCTAT
>CAZNMV010000491.1:0-2258 GCA_964573835.1 uncultured Aestuariivita sp.
CGCGTTTTCGCCCATGGAATGGCCGATCAGCGCCGAAGGCCGGACACCCCAGGCTTCCCAGAGTTTCGCCAGCCCATATTCCACGATCAGGATCAGCGGCAATTGCACCGAAGGCTGCTGCAGACGGCGGTTCGCCTCGGCCTTGTCGTCCCCCTCGGCCAGCCAGATGGCGCGGATGTCGTAATCGAGACGGTCCTGCAGATGGTCGAGACCCCGGTCCATCCATTCGGCGAAGACCGGTTCGGTCTCATAGAGGTCGCGCGCCATTCCGGCATATTGCGCGCCGCCGCCGGGGAACATGAAGACGACCTCCGGGTCGCTGCCAAGTGCCTCATGCGTGAAGACACGGCGCGCATCGCCGGCCTCCAGCAGGCGCGCGGCCTCTTCGTGGGTTTCGGCGACGACAACGCGCCGCTTGTCGAAGGCGCGGCGACCTTCCTTCAGGGTGAAGGCCACATCGGCCAGCGGCTGGTCGGGCCGGGCACGCAGATGGGCGGCCAGTGAGGTGGTGTTGGCGTCCAGCGCCGCGCGGCTGCGCCCCGAGACGCAGAGCACCTGGAAGGGCCAGTCGCTTTCTTCGGACGGGGGCAGATTGGGGGCTTCCTCGAGGATTGCGTGGGCATTGGTACCACCCACCCCCAGCGCATTGACGCCCGCCCGGCGCGGGCGCGCGCGCCGGGGCCAGTCGGTCAGCCGGTCGTTGACCCGGAAGGGCGAAGTGTCGAAGTCGATGGCGGGGTTCGGTTTCTCGTAGCCGAGCGACGGCGGGATCGCGCCGTGTTCCAGCGCCAGCGTTGTCTTGATGAGCCCGGCGACGCCTGCCGCAGTGTCGAGATGGCCGATATTCGTCTTGACCGATCCGATCCGGCAGAAGCCGCGCCGGGCGGTGTCGCGGGCATAGGCCTGGGTCAGGGCCGACACCTCGATCGGGTCGCCCAGATAGGTGCCGGTGCCGTGGCATTCGACATAGTCGATGCTGTCGGCGCTGACCTTCGCGTCATCAAGCGCCGCGCGCACCGCCGCCGCCTGACCGTCGACCGAAGGCGCGAGGTATCCCGCCTTCGAGGCACCATCGTTGTTGATCGCCGTGCCCTTGATCACCGCATGGACATGGTCGCCGTCAGCCAGCGCATCCGACAGCCGCCGCAGCACCACCGCGCCTGCGCCCGACCCGAAGACCGTGCCCTGCGCCCGGTGGTCGAAAGCATGGCAATGGCCGTCGGGCGACAGGATCTCGTTCTCGCGGTAGAGGTATCCACGCCCCTGGGGCAGTTCGATCGTGACGCCGCCCGCCAGCGCCATGTCGCAATCGCCCGCGCGCAGCGCGCGCACCGCGTAATGCACCGCGACCAGCGAGGTGGAACAGGCCGTTTGGATGTTCACGCTCGGCCCCTTCAGGTCGAAGACATGGCTGACCCGGGTACAGAGGAAATCCTTGTCGTTGCCGGTGTGGCGCAGCAGGAACATGCCGACATCGCGCACAAGGTCGGGGTTCGAGCAGATGTTGAAATAGAAATAGCTGCCCATGCCGCAGCCGGCATACACGCCGATATTGCCGCCGAACTGTTCGGGCAGGTGGCCGGCATCTTCCATCGCGCTCCAGGCGACTTCTAGGAACTTGCGGTGCTGGGGGTCGAGGATCGCGGCCTCTTTCGGCGAAAAGCCGAAGAAGTCGGCGTCGAACATGTCGAAGCCCTGCAGTGGCGCGCCTGCGGGCACGTAATTGCGCCGCCGCAGAATATCGGCACGTTCGCCTGCGGCCAGAAGGGCTGCCTTGTCATGAATGGTGATCGCTTCAACGCCGTCGCGCAGGTTCGCCCAGAAGGCCGTGGCGCTCTCGGCGCCGGGCACATGCGCAGCCAGCCCGACGATTGCGATATCGTCGTTCGCCGCCGCACCCGCGCCTTGCGTCGTTCCGGTGCTCGTCAACTGTTCACCCGTAACCTGAAACGCCCGATCAATCTATGGGCGCGGCTGCCTCAATGCTACACTTCTGCGCGCATGGCTGCGACGGTATCGGGGAAAAAGGGTAACCGGATGGACAGTTTATGTCATTTTCGGGGCAATTGAGGGGAGTGGACACGGCAAAGATACGACATGCCCGCACCCGCAGGACTGTCCACGCCCGCGAAACGCGGCATCAGATCATGGTGCGCCGCCGGGGTGGGGCGGCGCCGGCCCGCGGGATGCGCCGCAGCGGACGCGGGTCCGGGGCGGCCCGGGGCTGGCGTGCTGCATCGCCCAAGATAGCCACACGC
>CAZNMV010000492.1:0-2246 GCA_964573835.1 uncultured Aestuariivita sp.
CGCTGGCAGACCCGCAGGGGCGGCGCGGCTATGACGCCCAAGTGGGCGAGCGCGGCGTGAAACTGTCGGGCGGGCAGCGCCAGCGGGTGACGCTGGCCCGCGCGATCCTGAAGAACGCGCCGATCCTGCTGCTGGACGAAGCGACAAGTGCGCTCGACAGCGAGGTCGAGGCGGCGATCCAGGACACGCTTTACGGCATGATGGAGGGCAAGACGGTGATCGCCATCGCGCACCGGCTGTCGACCATCGCCCATATGGACCGGATCGTCGTTCTGGATGATGGCCATATCGTCGAAGAGGGCACCCATGCCGAACTGCTCGCCCGCGGCGGGCTTTACGCCCAGTTCTGGGCGCGGCAGTCGGGCGGGTTCCTCAACGCGGATGCGGCGGAATGACCGGCGAACAGATCAAGACCTGGTTCGCGACACGGATCGACCCCGAAGAACCCGCCGCCACCCCGCCGCCCGGGCAGCTGGGCGCGTTCCTCGGCTGGGCGCTGCAGGGCTGCTGGTGGCCCTTGGGCATCGCTTCGGCCGGGTTCGCCATCGGCGGCATGTTCGAGGCGCTGGTGATGTTCCTTCTGGGGCGCATCGTCGATGCCACCGTCGCGGGCGGGCCGGGCTTCTGGTCGGCGCATACCGGTCTTCTGGTGTTGACCGCACTGACACTTGTGGTGCTGCGGCCGGTGTTCTTTGGCATCTCGACAGCGTTCCAGTCGATCACGATCATGCCGAACCTGTTTTCGCGGGTGATGGGCCGGCTGAACCGCCACACGCTGGGTCAGTCGGTGACCTTCTTCGACAACGATTTCGCCGGGCGCATCGCGCAGAAGCAGATGCAGACCGCCAACAGCATCGTGTCGGTGACACAGGAAACGGTGAACGCAATCACCTTTGCGGTGTCCGCTGTGCTTGGCATGCTGATCCTCAGTGGCGCGGTCGATCCCGGCATGCTGGGGATTTTGATCGTCTGGCTCGCCGCCTATGTCTGGCTTTTGCGGTATTACCTGCCGCGCATCCGCCTGCGGTCGGCGGCGCGTGCGGCGGCGCGGGCAGGGGTGACGGGGCAGGTCGTCGACACGATCACCAACATCAAGACAGTGAAACTTTTCGCCCATGACGCGTTCGAGGATCGCACCACGCTCGACAGTCTGGCGCAGTATCGTCTGCGCGCGGTGGACTGGGCGGCGCTGGCGGTGATGTTCCGGGTGCTTCTGTTCATTCTGGCGGGCACGCTGCCGGTTCTGATGCTGGGCTATGGGCTGGTGCGCTGGCAGGTGGGCGCGGTGACCAGCGGCGATCTCGCGGCCATCGGCGGCATGGCGATCCGGCTGGCCCAGATGACCGGCTGGGTGAGCTGGACGCTCATGGGCATCTATGCAGATCTGGGCGAGATCGAGGACGGGATGCGCACGCTCAGCCCCGCGCATGCGCTGACCGACCGGTCCGGCGCGCTGCCGCTGGCCGTGACCGACGGGCGGATCGACTTCGATCACGTCACGTTCGGTTATGGCCGCCGCGCCGGGGGCGTGCGGGACATCGCGCTGACCATAGCACCCGGCGAAAAGCTGGGCGTGGTGGGCGCGTCTGGGGCGGGGAAATCGACGCTCGTCTCGCTCCTGATCCGTCTTTACGACGCGGAAGAAGGCAGCATCCGCATCGACGGGCAGGACGTGTCGGTGGTAACGCAGGCCTCCCTGCGCCGCCGGATCGGCATGGTCACGCAGGAAACCGCGATGTTCAACCGATCCGCCCGCGACAACATCCGATATGGCCGCCCCGACGCCAGCGAGGACGAGATCGTCGCTGCGGCCAAGAAGGCCGAGGCACATGACTTCATCCTGTCCTTGCGCGATCACAAGGGGCGCACCGGGTACGACGCGCATCTGGGCGAACGGGGGGTGAAGCTGTCGGGCGGCCAGCGCCAGCGCATCGCACTGGCGCGCGCCGTGCTGAAGGACGCCCCCATCCTTGTTCTTGATGAGGCGACAAGCGCGCTCGACAGCGAGGTCGAGGCGTCGATCCAGGTGGCGCTGGCCCGGGTGATGGAGGGCAAGACCGTCATCGCAATCGCGCACCGGCTGTCGACCCTGTCGGAGATGGACCGGATCGTGGTGCTCGACGATGGGCAGATCGTCGAGGAAGGCACCCATGACAGCCTGATGCGCAAGGGCGGGCTTTATGCCCAGTACTGGACGCGGCAATCCGGCGGGTTCATCCGCGCCGACGCGGCCGAGTGATCCCTTG
>CAZNMV010000493.1:0-2246 GCA_964573835.1 uncultured Aestuariivita sp.
TGGGAGGATTTCTTGCAATCGCGCCACGTTCCCGCTGCGCGCGTACGCGCCATGCCGGAGGCCTTTGACGATCCTCAGTTTCGGACACGCAGCGTGTTTGCCCTGATGGACGACCCGGCGATCGGCGCCCTGAGCGTCCCGTTGACCGCGTTCAAGCTTGCTCATGGAGGGGGGCTCTTGTCCCGGCCGGCGCCGCGCTTGGGCCAGCATTCGGCTGAAATCCTCCGTGAGTTGGGGTACGATGCGGCAGAGATCCCGGCGGTGCTGGCAGCCTGTGGGCAGACACAGGCCTGAACGTGGATTTGAGAGCAGTTTGCAGTTGACATCGCCTAACCCATCTCAAGAATTGATCCATATATATCGCGCCATTGGTTCGATATTGGTTTAGGAGTGATTGTGCGCATGATCGGGGAAGAGATCACGGATGTTCGGCTGTTCGGACTGCGCTATGATCTGCCGGAAGGGCGGGCCTACGGGGCGTCCATGGGCTTGGCTACCTCGCGCCAGACCGGGATCGTCTATGTCGAACTGGCGGATGGCACCGTGGGCATCGGCGAAGCCTGGGGCCCACCCTCGATCAGCGCCGCCTACTTGGACATGATCCGCGGCTATTTCATCGGCTGCAACGTCTTTTCCTTCGAGCATGCGGTCGACCTCATCCTGTCGCGCCACTATCACTTTGGCATCCAGAACCAGATGATGTCCGTGATCTCGGGCATCGACATGGCGGCGCGCGATGCGCAGGGCAAGCACCTCGGCGTGCCGCTGTTCGCGCTGATCGGTGGCGCACGAGAGATGGCAGTGCCGATCTATGCCTCGGGCGGCTACATCACCGCCAACCCCGAGGCCGATTTCGAGGCGCAGATGGCCGATATCGCCGGGCGGGGCTTTGGGGCGGTCAAGATCAAGATCGGCATGTCGCCCGCCTCGGATGAATGGCGGGTGGCACAGGCCCGAGCGGCACTGGGCGACGATGTCGAACTGCTGGTGGACACCAACTCCAATTACACGCTGGACGTGGCGTTGGACAGCATGCGCCGGATCGAGAAATACCGCATCGGCTGGTACGAAGAACCGCTGTCGCCTCTGGATTTCGATGGCTATGCGGAACTGGCGCGGCGCGCGCCGATCCCGATCGCGACCGGTGAGGCGCTTTATACCGCCCATGATTTCAAGCGACTCGCCGACATGCGCGGCGCCCATATCCTGCAACCCGACCTGTCGCTGTGCGGCGGGCTGGGGCAGGGTCGGCGCATCGCGGATATCGCGCGCCTGTCGCACTTGCGCCTGTCGCCCCATGTCTGGGGGTCGGCGGTGGGCTTGGCGGCCGCCTGCCATTTCGTGGCCTCGCTCAGCGGCTACCCGCATGCGGGCAATTGCCCGGCCCCGACGCTGGTGGAATACGACGTCGGTGAGAACCCGTTGCGCGACGCCCTGCTGAAAACGCCTGTCGCGCTGGTTGAGGGCAAGTTGCAGGTGCCCAGCGGGCCGGGGCTGGGGATCGAGATCGATGACGCCGCGCTGGAGCGTTTCGCCCCATGATCGCGGGCGGGATCACGGTTCCGCAGGCGGGCGCGGCGACCGGCGCCGGTGCCCCGATTCTCGAGATAAGGAACCTGAAGGTTCATTTCGACCTCCCCGACGATCAGGTCTCGCAGGCGGTCAACGGCGTCAGCCTGCGGGTTGCGGCGGGCGAGACCCTGGCGGTGGTGGGCGAATCCGGCTCCGGCAAGTCGGTGACGGGCCTGACGGTGATGCGCATCCTGATGCGCGCGCCTGCACGGATCGTGGGTGGCGAGGTGCTTTATACCCGCAAGGACGGCAGGCAGGTCGACTTGCTGTCCCTTTCCGAGAAAGAGATGAGCACGCTGCGCGGCAGCGAGATTTCGATGGTGTTCCAGGATCCGGTCTCTTCGCTGAACCCGGTATTCCCGGTGGGCGAGCAGATCGCCGAGGGGCTGCGCCTGCATCTGGGGCTCAACCGCCGGGATGCGCGCGCCCGCTCCATCGAGCTGCTGGAACTGGTCGGTATTGCCGAGCCTGCCGCGCGGGTCGACGTGTTTCCGCACCAGATGTCGGGCGGGATGCGCCAGCGCGTGATGATCGCCATGGCGCTGGCCTGCGGGCCGCGCCTGCTGATCGCGGACGAGCCGACGACGGCGCTTGATGTCACCATCCAGGCGCAGATCGTCGAGTTGCTGAAATCGCTCAAGACGCAGACCGGCATGGCGATGATCTTTGTCACC
>CAZNMV010000494.1:0-2231 GCA_964573835.1 uncultured Aestuariivita sp.
CTGAGACTGCGCCGGACAGTCGCGGCACATTGACCCTTTCGCCGTTGCGCGATAGGCCAGCGCCAATCGTTTCAAGGAGACCCGAACATGTCGAACCCTTCCCTTCTGATCCTTCCCGGCGATGGCATCGGCCCCGAAGTCATGGATCAGGTGCGCCGCATCATCGACTGGTACGGCACCAGGCGCGGCCTGGTGTTCGACGTGTCCGAGGACCTGGTGGGCGGCGCCGCCTATGACGCCCATGGCACGCCGCTGACTGACGCCACCATGGCCAAGGCGCAGGAGGTGGACGCGGTGCTGCTCGGCGCAGTGGGCGGCCCGAAATACGACAACCTCGATTTCAGCGTGAAACCGGAACGCGGCCTGTTGCGCCTGCGCAAGGAAATGGACCTGTTTTCCAACCTGCGCCCGGCGCAGTGCTTCGACGCGCTGGCGGATTTCTCGTCGCTGAAGCGTGACGTGGTCGCGGGCCTCGACGTGATGATCGTGCGCGAGCTGACCTCGGGCGTCTATTTCGGCGAACCGCGCGGCATCTTCAAGGAAGGCAACGAGCGCGTCGGCATCAACACCCAGCGCTATACCGAAAGCGAGATCGCGCGCGTGGCGCGCTCCGCCTTCGAACTGGCGCGGCGGCGCAGCAACAAGGTCTGCTCGATGGAAAAGGCCAATGTGATGGAATCCGGCATCCTGTGGCGCGACGTGGTGACCGAAGTGCACGCGGCGGAATACCCGGATGTGGAATTGAGCCACATGTATGCCGATGCCGGCGCGATGCAGCTGACCCGCTGGCCCAAGCAGTTCGACGTGATCGTGACCGACAACCTGTTCGGCGACCTTCTGTCGGACCTGGCGGCAATGCTGACCGGTTCGCTGGGCATGCTGCCTTCGGCAAGCCTTGGTGCGCCGATGGCGAACGGCCGGCCCAAGGCGCTGTACGAGCCCGTGCACGGCTCTGCCCCCGATATCGCGGGCCAGGGCAAGGCCAACCCGATCGCCTGCGTCCTCAGCTTTGCGATGGCGCTGCGTTACAGCTTTGACATGGGCACCGAAGCCGACCGGCTGGAAAAGGCCGTGGAAAAGGTTCTGGCCGATGGCCTGCGCACCGCTGACCTGATGGGCCCCGAAGGCGGCGCGCCCGTCTCGACCAGCCAGATGGGCGATGCCATCGTTGCGGCGCTGGACGCCTCGCTCTGATCACGTCATGTCAGGCCCCGGTGCGTCCGGGGCCTGCCTGTCCGTCACACCCGGCATCCAGCCGTTGTAATGCGCGATGCGCGCTGTGTGTTCGGCGACCCGGCGCAGCCAGCGCATCGCATCCGTCCTGTCAAACATCTCGGCCACGCTGATCAGCCCGACATGCTCGTGCAGCAATGTCGCGCGCCGATGTTGCCGGGTCCGCCCCTCGATCCGCTGCGCAAGGCGCTGCAGGCGGCCGGCCTCAAGCCCATCGACCGCCGGATCGGCAGCACGTCGCAATGTCGCCCCCAAGGCGCGGGACAGCCGCGACAAGGCCGGATCCGACAGCAGCACCGGAACCACCGAGCGACGTTCAAGCCGTTTGATCAATCGCTCCAGGTGATCGGCCTGGTGCAGCAGGGCGCCATAGCGGTCACGCTCGGCGGGCTTGCCGTCCGGCAGGTTGATCCGGGTGACATAATCCTCGATCTCGGCAAGTGCCGGGCGGGCAACCTCTTCGATGGTGGCAAGGCCCCGCATGTCCGAAACCGGCGACAAGGCGCGCCCTAGGGCTGCGAAGACATGTCGCGCGACGCGGCCCAATGCTGTCTGCACGGCATCCATGGCCGCACCCTCATCCTTCAGCAGCGCCGGATCCAGCGCCAGGTCAAGCCCGCCAGGCCTGACCTGGGCGGAACGGTCAGGCACCATGCGCTCGACCCGGCGCGCAAAAGCCGCCGTGAAGGGCAGGAACACAAGCGCGCCAGCGACGTTGAACCCGGTGTGAAACAACACCAGCGCCGTGGTCTCGCCTGCCACATCGGCGGCCTGGGTCAAGACCGGACCACCCAGCACCAGCAGAGGATAGGCCAGCAGCGCGGTTCCTGCATTGAACAGAAGGTTGGCCAGCGCCGTCTGTCGCATGGTCACCGAACCGCCCACGCTGGCCAGGATCGCCGTCACCGTCGTGCCAAGGTTCATGCCGATCACCATGGCGGCGGCCTGTTCGAAACTGATGCCGCCACTGCCCAGCAGCACAAGGGCCACCGCCATCG
>CAZNMV010000495.1:0-2215 GCA_964573835.1 uncultured Aestuariivita sp.
GATGTACCGCCGCAGCCATGCCTGGGGCCGCAAGGGCATCGGCATGACCGCGATGTCGGCCATCGACATCGCGATCTGGGACCTGATGGGCAAGCTGGCGGGCAAGCCGGTCTTCAAGCTTCTGGGCGGGCGCACCAAGGACAAGATCCCGGTCTATTACTCCAAGCTCTATTCCGGCCCCATCGACGACATGCAGAAGGAAGCGGCGGCGGCCAAGGCGGAAGGCTATACCGGCTACAAGATGCGCTTCGGCTGGGGCCCCAAGGACGGCCCAGCGGGCATGCGCGAGAACCTCAAGCGGGTCGAGGCGGTGCGCGAGGTGATCGGCTGGGACGCCGATCTGATGCTGGAATGCTACATGGGCTGGAACCTCGATTACACCAAGCGGATGCTGCCCAAGCTGGCCAAGTACGAGCCGCGCTGGCTGGAAGAACCTGTGATCGCCGACGACGTCGAGGGCTATCGCGAACTCAACGCGATGAACATCATCCCGATCTCGGGCGGCGAGCATGAATTCTCGATCATCGGCTGCAAGGACCTGATCGAGAAAAAGGCGGTGTCCGTCCTGCAATACGACACCAACCGCGTGGGCGGCATCACGGCGGCGCAGAAGATCAACGCCATCGCCGAGGCCTTCCAGCTGCCGGTGATCCCGCATGCAGGCCAGATGCACAATTACCACCTGACCATGGCCAACACGAACTGCATGATCGCGGAATACTTCCCGGTCTTCGATGTCGAGGTGGGCAACGAGCTGTTCTACTACATCTTCGAGGGCGACCCCGAGGCGAAGGACGGCTTCCTGCAACTGGATGACAATCTGCCGGGACTGGGCATCTCGATCAGCGACAAGCACCTGAAGCATTTCGAGATCGTCGAATGACCTGGTCCGGCATCTGGCCCGTCGCGCCGACGCCCTTTCACGCGGACGGCACGGTTGACCTTCAGGGCATGAAGCGCGTTCTCGACTGCCTGATCGATCAGGGCGCGGACGGGATCTGCGTTCTGGCCAATTTCTCGGAACAGTTTCTGCTGTCGGATGCAGAGCGTGAAACGCTCACCCGGCTCAGCCTCGAACACGTGGCGGGGCGGGTTCCGGTGATCGTCACGATCAGCCATTTCGCCACGCAGATCGCGGTGGAACGCGCGCGCTTCGCCAAGTCGCTCGGCGCCGATATCGTGATGATGATGCCGCCCTATCACGGCGCGCTTCTCAAGGGCACGCCCGACCAGACGTTCGAACAATTCGCCGCCGTGGGCGAGGTGGGCATCCCGATCATGGTGCAGGACGCGCCCTTGTCAGGCGTCGATCTGCCGGTGCCCCTTCTGGTACGGATGGCGCGCGAGATCGAGATGGTGAAGCTGTTCAAGATCGAATGCGCGCAGGCGGCGAACAAGCTGCGCGCGCTCATCGCCGAAGGGGGCGCGGCCATCGAGGCCCCCTTCGACGGCGAGGAAGGCATCACGCTTCTGGCCGATCTCGACGCGGGTGCGACGGGGTCGATGACCAGCGGCATGATCGTCGACCAGATCAAGCCGGTGATCGAGAAACACCGCGCCGGCGACATCACCGGCGCGACCGAGGCCTATGGCCGCGTCGCCATGGCGATCAACCACGAGAACCGGCAATGCGGCTGGCGGTCGACCAAGGCGGCGATGGTGGAAGGTGGCGTCATCGGGTCCGAATTCTGCCGCCATCCGATCGCGCCGCTGCATCCCGCCATCCGGTCACGCCTGATCGATTTGCTGCGGCCGCTCGATCCGATCGTTCTGAACTGGGGGAAATGAGACGATGATCACCGGCGAGAACCTGATCGACGGCGCCTGGCAGGGTTGGGACACGCGCCTGGCCTCGGCCGATCTGGACGGCGCGGCCTTCGCACAGGCCACATCGGCCCAGATCGACGCCGCCTGCCAGGCCGCACGCCGCGACTTCCGCACCTTCGCCGCGACATCGCGCGGGGCGCGCGCGGCCTTCCTGCGCGCCATCGCCGAGGAAATCGACGCGCTGGGTGACGAGATCACCCGCACCGCCATGGCCGAGAGCGGCCTGCCCGAGGCGCGGCTTGTGGGCGAACGCGGGCGCACGACCGGGCAGTTGCGGATGTTCGCCGACCTGATCGGCGCGCCGGATTGTCTCGACGTGCGCATCGACCCCGCGCTGCCCGACCGCCAGCCCCTGCCCCGGCCCGACCTGCGGCTGACCCACCGCCCC
>CAZNMV010000496.1:0-2214 GCA_964573835.1 uncultured Aestuariivita sp.
CCGGGCCAAAATCGCGTCGGTGCCGTCGCTGCAATCGTTGGTGTAGATCAGGAACGTGTCGATCCCGACAGCGCGGTGATAGGCGATCCATTCAAGGATATAGGGTGCCTCGTTCTTCATGCAGGCAACAATGACGTTGCCGGTCGATCCCGGCGCCAGAGCATGCGGGGCAGAACGCGTTTGCGCGGCCGCAGGATCTGCAGGAAGACGTCGTTCATCGCCCGCGCCCGCGCGAGCCATGCGGCTGACGGCTGATCTGGCTCTGCCGCAGCGTCTGCGCGCCCGATCTGATCCTCGATGCCGAAGGCGGCGCGGATCTCTTCGGTCACATCGGGGCTGGCGAAAAGTCCGGGATCATGGGCGCGCAAGGCGACGCGGCCCGCGCCGAAGGCCGCCTCCCAGCGGGCGAGCAGCGCGGCGTAATCCAGCCAGAAGGGCGGCGCCTGGGTTTCGGTGAACAGCCCCGCCTGCGGATCCGTCGCGGGCGCATGGGCCAGCGCGCCCTCCCACCAGTCGGGTGCATCCGCCAGCGCGATCTCGGCCGACAGGGGCAGGGCGCGCCCCTCCATCACCTGCGCGGCATAGACCCGGGCCAGAAGCCGGGCGGGTTCGTCCACATGGGCGACAACCCGGATATCGTTGGAAAACCCCGCCAGCAGATCGCGCAGACGCGCGATTTCCGCCGCGCGGTGCAATGATCCGCCCAGCTGCGCCGCCGAGAGGATCATGGTGTGCGGCGCGACGCGTGTGATGTCGCGGGCAAGATCGGCGCGCAGCGCATCGTAAAGCCCCGCCTGCGCGATGGTATCCACGAAGCCCCGGTTGAACCGCAGCGGATCGACATGGTCGGGATCGGTGACCGCCATGAAGAGCTTGGTATGGTTCGTCCCCCCCGCCGCGCGGGGAAAGAGGATGCCCTTGCCTTCAAGTTGTTCGCGCTTGTCCGCCAGCACCTGCTGCAGCCGCCCCGCACCGCATTCCGGCAGGCCGATATGCAGGACGATCTTCATGCCGCGCCCCGTTCGGGCCCGGCCGTCAGCGGGTTGGCGTTGATGCGCCCCCACCAAGGCAGATCGCGGCCCAGAAAACCCGCCAGCCGGTCGCGCGCCTCCCCCGCCGCGATGTCCAGCTCGAGAAACCGCGCATCGCCTGCGAAGATCGCGCGCAGATGGGCATGATGCCCTTCGATCCAGGCGATGCGCGCGCGCGTCGTGTCGCCGAAGCCCGCAGGCAGGCCGGGGATGTCGGCCTCGTGCAGCCGGTCGCCCATGTTCGACCAGGCCAGCATGGATTGCGACATGGCGAAGGCGTCGCGCCGCGTGGCGACAAAGCGCGCCTCCGGGTGCAAATCGCGGATCGCCGCGATCACCGCGAAATCCGTCTGCGGCCAGAGAGATCGGCCCTCGCGCAGGACGCTCATCTCGGAAATGGCGGTGAAGCCCGGCAGATGGGCCAGCGGATCGCCTGTCTCGAACAGCCCGCGATAGATGAGATCGCCGACATAGGCGCCGCGCAGGCCTGCGTCGTGCGTCTGCGCCGACCGGATGCGGTGATCTGCGGTGTGAAACCCCGCCCGGCGCAGCGCGCGCGCCAGCGTCGTCGTGCCCGACTTCGGCAGGCCAAGGTTGATGACAGGCCCGGTCACATCACCAGCCCCAGGTCGCGGATCAGCGCCTCTTCCTGCGGGGGAAGGGTGGGGGCGGCGCGCAGTTGGTCGCGCATGGCGCGGTAGTCGGGCTGTTCCAGCAGCGCATCTCGCCGCGCACGGTGCAGCGCCACCGCGTTGTCGTGCAGCGCGCCGATGCCGGGCAGGGCCTTCAGACGCGCCATCTCGGCCTCGAGCGCGGGCAGGTAGCGCCGGATCGACAGGTCTTCCCAGGCGGGATCGTTGCGTTCGCGCCAGTAGGTGTCGTCGAAGGCGCGGTTCTCGCGGTTCACGTCGCCCCGGTCGTTCTTGACCAGATAGCTGTCGAGGCTGCGCAGCGCGTAGTGGTTCAGCGTGGCATGCACCCGCGCGCCCATGGCCGGAAACTTGCGGATGCGGCGCGGATTGGCGGCGACAAGGAACTTGTGCGGCACCGCGCGCCCGGCGCCATCGGTCCAGCGCGGATGTTTGCGGGGCGGCAGCTTTGCCTTGAAGAAGGGGCGGTGCGCGCCGTAGTACTGTAAGGGAAAGTCTTGTCGGATCAGCGACTTGACTCGATCGCGGTTTCG
>CAZNMV010000497.1:0-2211 GCA_964573835.1 uncultured Aestuariivita sp.
TGCATTCGATCATCGTCGAAGACCCTGAACCCAGTGGGCCCTTCGGCGCCAAGGGCGCGGGCGAGATCGGGCTGAACCCTGTCCCCGCCGCCATCGCCAACGCGGTCGGCACCGCGCTGGGAGGAGTGTCGCACAACTTGCCACTGACGGCGGAACGCCTTCTGTCCCGGATCATCGAGGCCGAGAATGCGGCCTGAAGATTATCCACCGCAGGACCCCTTTACCGAAATCGGCAAGGCCTATCACCAGAAGATCATGCCTGCCGCCACAACCGTGACAACCGTGGAATGGCAGCATGGCGCTGATCCCTATCAGTCCGCCGCACTCTATCCTGCGCCCCGGCCCCGGGGCGACGTGTTGCTGCTGATCCACGGGGGCGGCTGGACGAACGGCTACAAGGAATGGATGGCCTTCTGCGCGCCTGCGGCCACCGCGCGGGGTATCACGGTGGCCAGCCTCGGCTATCGCTTGGCCCCCGCCCATGTCTGGCCTGCGGGGTTTGATGATGTGGCAGACGGCCTGGCCTCGGTTTTTGCGCGCGTCGCCGAATTCGGCGGCGACCCGGGCCGCATCTTCGTATCGGGTCATTCGGCAGGTGGCCATCTGGCGGCCATGCTAGCGCTGCGCACCGACTGGCAGGCCCCGCGCGGCCTGCCGAGGGACGTTCTTCGCGGTGCCTTGCCGATATCGGGCACCTACCTCTTCGGCCCGGAGTCCGGGTTGTCCATGCGGCCCCGCTTTCTGGGTGACCCCGCCTTGTCGAACGAAGAGCGCGCCTCGCCCATGAGCCATATGATTGACGACGCGCCCCCCTTTCTTGTGGCCTGGGGCGCGCGCGATTTCCCGCATCTGCAACGACAGGGGGCGGAATTCGCCGCCGCATTGGCGGACCGGGGCGTCAAGGTGAGCACCCAGGTGCTGGCGGATGCTGATCACCTTGGCGCCTCCTATGCCTCGGCCGAGCCGGACGGCGCCTGGATCGCCGCCGCAGACGCGTTCATCCGAATGAATTGAAGATTGCCCACGACCAACAAGGCAAAACAGGGAGACGACAATGAAACGAAGACATCTCTTGGGCCTCGCGGCGACAGCCGCGATGACGCTGGCAGCGCTGCCTGCTGCGGCCGCCGACCCGGTCCTCATCGGCTATACGATGGCGCGCACCGGGCTATTCGCCGCCGCGGCGCCGTCGCAGGAACAGGCCTATACGCTCTGGCAGGAACAGGTTAACGCCAGAGGTGGGCTGAACGTGGCCGGGGAAATGCGCCCGGTCGAGTTCGTCAGCTACGACGACGAAAGCGACCCGGCCAAGTCCGCGCAACTCTACGAGCGGCTGATCACCTCGGACAACGTCGACCTGCTGCTGGCCCCCTGGGGGACGCCGCACCACCTGAACCTGGCGGGCGTGGCCGAAACCTACGGCTTCCCCGTGGTCGGCAACACGGCCGCGTCAGTCGCCATCCGCGAAGTCGCACCCGGCAACATCTGGTTCCCGACCTCAGCCATTCCCGACCGGATCGGGCCCGAACTGGCCGCGATGCTGTCGCAGGCCGGTGTCGGCTCGGTCTCGGTCATTGCCAACGTCCTGCCCTTCAGCCAGGAGAACCTCGGCTTTCTGGTCCCGGCACTGGAAGCCGCCGGTATTGAAGTCCGCATGACCGAGAATTATCCCCCCGACATCAGCGACATGACCCCGTTGATCACCCAGATCAAGGCGGCGGGTGCCGACGCGGTTCTGGCACTCACCTATCCTGCCGATGCGTTTCTCTATGCCGGTCAGGCCCGCGAACTGGGCGTCGAGGCGAAACTTCAGTTCATGCTGATCGGACCCACGATCGACGCGTTCTACAAGGCATTCGGCCCGGCGGCAGACGGGATCGTCACTCTTGCGCATTGGTCGCCGGAACAGGCGGCATGGCCGCGCGCGAAGCCCTTCTTCGACGCCTATGCCGCCCGTTGGGGACAGGAGCCGGATTACCTGGACAGCGCGCTTGCCTACATGTCGCTGGAGATCCTCGAACAGGCCGTGGCCAAGGCCGGTCTTGATCGCGACGCGCTGCGTGACGCCATCGCCACGGGCACGTTCGACACGATCAACGGCGAGGTCCGCTTCGACGGTGTCCAGAACGCCGTGACGCCGACGGCCTTTGTTCAGCGGCAGGGCGACAAGATGCAACTTGTCTGGCCCACCTCGATCGCCACAGCGCCCCT
>CAZNMV010000498.1:0-2195 GCA_964573835.1 uncultured Aestuariivita sp.
AACGGGCCATATCGGGGATCAGTGTAACCCGGCGCACCGCAAAATCCAGTGGGCGCCACGCAGCGAACAGGAACGTGAAGATGAGCACCCTTCTGGATCAGGCGGTCGCCGCCCTCAACGACAAGCTGACCGCCTCGGGCTTTGACGCCAGCGCCAAGTTCGAGATCACCGGCGAAGGCGCGATCATCCTTGACGCGGGCGGCGCGCGGGTGTCGGACGACGCGGCCGACGTGACGCTCTCGGCCGATGCCGACACGTTCCAGTCGATCCTGTCGGGCGATCTGAACCCGACGTCGGCCTTCATGACGGGCAAGCTGTCGGTCGACGGCGACATGGGTGTCGCCATGCGGCTGGCATCGGTCCTGGCCTGATGACGCCCGAGGCGGCGCCCTATCTCCGGCACCTCACGGAAGGTCCGGACGGGGCCGCCGCCTTCTGGGCCGTCACCGATGACGGCCCGCGCATCCGGGTGGGCGTTTTCCCCTGCGAGGGGGCGAAGGGCACGGTGCTCCTGTTCCCCGGACGCACGGAATACATCGAGAAATACGCCCGCACCGCCGCCGATCTGGCCGCGCGCGGCTATGCCATGCTGGTGGTCGACTGGCGCGGCCAGGGTCTGGCCGACCGGCTGATCGCCGATAGAGGGCTGGGTCATGTCGACCGCTTTCCCGATTACCAAAGCGATGTCGCCGCGGCGCTGAAGGTGGCGCAGGCGGCGGGCCTGCCCCGGCCCTGGCATGTGCTGGGCCATTCGCTGGGCGGGGCGATTGCCCTGCGCGCCGTGCTCGAAGGGCTCGACGTCAAAAGCGCGGTCTTCACGGGGCCGATGTGGGGTATCATGATCTCACCCGTCCTGCGGCCCGGGGCCTGGGCGCTTTACCTCGCGGGCGGGCCGCTTGGCTTCGACCGCCGGCTGGCACCGACGCTGAGGCCTGAGAACTATGTCGCCTCCTCGCCGTTCGAGGGCAACACGCTCACCTCGGACCGCGCCATGTGGGACGGGATGAAGCGGCAAGTGACGGCGGAACCCGGTCTCACCATCGGCGGCCCCACGATCCGCTGGGTGGGCGAGGCTTTGCGCGAATGCCGCTGGCTGATGCGCCAGCCCGCCCGCGCGCTGCCGGCAATCTGTTTCACCGGCGCAGAGGAAACCATCGTGTCGGTCCCCGCCATGCGTGACCGCATGGCGCGCTGGCCGGGCGGGCGTTTCGTCAGTATCCCCGGCGGGCGGCACGAGGTGCTGATGGAGGCGCCCGCGATCCGCGACCGCCTGCTTGACGACATCGCCGCCCATATGGACGCGGCCTGAGGCGCTGGTCAGCCCCGCGGCGGCCGCTATTCTAGGCGCATGGCGCGCGATCCGGTCCTGACCTTCACCTCCCATGGCATCTACTGCCCCGCGGGCGATTTCCATATCGACCCATGGCGCCCGGTGCCGCGTGCGCTGATCACCCACGGCCATTCCGATCATGCGCGGCCGGGGCACGGCGCTTACCTCGCGACCGACCTCGCCGCGCCGGTCCTGCGGCACCGGCTGGGCGACATCACGCTGGAGACAGTCGTCTACGGGCAACGCCGCCGGATCGGCGGCGCGACCGTATCCTTCCACCCCGCGGGCCATGTGCCGGGATCGGCGCAGATCCGCGTCGAGGTCGCGGGCGAGGTCTGGGTCGTCTCGGGCGACTACAAGCTGGAAGATGACGGGCTGTCGACGCCGTTCGAGCCGGTGCGCGCCCATGCCTTTGTGACGGAAAGCACCTTCGGCCTGCCGGTCTTCCGCTGGCAGAAGCAGGCGGTGGTGGCGGCGCAGATCAACGGCTGGTGGCGCGATTGCGTGGCGGCGGGGCGCACGCCGCTTCTGGGGGCTTATGCCCTGGGCAAGGCGCAAAGGCTTCTGTCGCTCCTCGATCCCGGAATCGGGCCGATCCTGACCCATGGCGCGGTCGAAGGCACCACGCAGATCCTGCGCGACCAGGGCCTGCGCCTGCCCGCCACGGTGCCGGTGACGGCGGCGACGAAAATCGCCGATCACCCCGGCGCGCTGGTACTGGCCACGCCATCGGCCTTCGGCACGCCCTGGGCGCGGAAGTTCGGCCCCGTCTCGACCGGGTTCGCCAGCGGCTGGATGCAGCTGCGCGGCGTGCGGCGGCGGCGCGCGGCGGACCGGGGTTTTGTCATCTCGGACCATGCCGACT
>CAZNMV010000499.1:0-2193 GCA_964573835.1 uncultured Aestuariivita sp.
GATGTTTTCCACGTTAATGATCGCGCCTGTAGCATTCGGGACAAGGTCATCAATCGTGATAGCATCGTTCTGGTTAACGGGGGTCAGATTATACCTTGCGGCCGGAAGCGGCGCCGGCGCCGGTGCATCCGAACCACCGCCGCACGCTGCCAGAGTGAGCGCCATGGTCATAGCACCGCCGCCCTTGGCCGCGCGGCGCGCCGTCTGGTTTTCCCACGCCTTTACGAACTTGTTTACAAGCGCGCCCTTCGAGCTGACTTCAGTCGCCTGAACGCCAGCCTCGTCATACAGGCGGTTGATTTCCGCAAAGTCTTTAGCCATTAGTTTCCGCTCCTTTAGGCGTTGGAACCGGCCCCAACTGCAAAAGGGCAGAAGGGCGCTCGTATCATTTGCTGTGTTCCACAGCCGCCCCAACCACTCAATTTGTTTTTTTGTTTCATATTTTTAGGCAAAGAATTTTTGTATTTAATTTCGCGTTCCATTCAGAATGCTTGCAACGGCGATGTCGCAACCCTGCGCGGGGGTACGCCCGCAGGATCGAACATGAACAGCACGCAGTTGCGCGGTTGCCGCAGCTTCAGCATCAACAGGGGATGGTCGGTCAGACCATGGAGCGTTCCGGCCGGTTTTTGCGCCAGCGGATCGGTCTTGGCGAGAAGTGGATGGTCGCTGGCGGGAAGTGGCGGCACCGCGGCCATCACGCTGGCCATCAGGGCCGGGGCACGGGGCGACCGCTATGTCATGCCTTTCGCAAGCCGCATGTGCTTTCGACGAGTCGACGAGGTGACGGATATCATGCCGCGCTGCCTTCAGTCCGTTCCCGAGGGTCCTCTCGTCTACGATCTGACACCCGATATCGAAAGCTGTCGCCGGGCGGACGATGCATGCCCTTCAACGGGCCTGGACGATGTGACCACAGTTTGATCGCCGCCCGGCGAAACCGCGCATCGGCACCGGCCCGGGCGCAGTCTGGAGTGGAAACCGGTTGACCCGGCAAAGGCCCCGGGCAATTCTGCGATCAAAATGCAGATACGGATGACAGTTCGACAGCGTTTGACAGATGGTCAAGCAGAAAGCTTTTTGGGGGAAAGAACAATGAATGCACAGCTGATCCGGCTCAAGCGCAGGTTCATTCTGATGGGTGGCGCGGCGCTTGTCGGGGCGGGGGCCCTGCCGCGCGGTGCCTGGGCGCAGACGCCGCTCAAGGTTGCGGGTATCTATACGGTGCCGGTGGAACAGCAGTGGGTCAGCCGCATCCACAAGGCGGCCGAAGCGGCCGAGGCCGCGGGCAAGGTCGACTACAGCTTTACCGAGAACGTCTCGAACACCGATTATCCGCGCGTCATGCGCGAATATGCCGAAGGGGGCGCGAAGCTCATCGTCGGCGAGATCTTCGGCGTCGAGCAGGAGGCCCGCGAAGTGGCCGCCGAATACCCCGAAGTGGCCTTCCTGATGGGGTCGTCCTTCCTCGAAGACCCGGCCCTGCCGAACCTGGCCGTCTTCGACAACTATATCCAGGACGCCTCTTACCTGACCGGGATCATTGCCGGCTCCATGACCAAGTCCGGCAATGTCGGACTGGTCGGCGGCTTCCCGATCCCCGAGGTCAACCGCCTGATGCATGCCTTCATGGCCGGGGTTCGCGAAACGCGCCCCGATGCCAGCTTCCAGGTCAGCTTCATCGGATCGTGGTTCGATCCGCCGAAAGCCAAGGAAACCGCCTTCGCCATGATCGAGGCCGGGGCCGACATGCTCTATGCCGAACGCTTCGGCGTCAGCGATGCGGCCAAGGAAAAGGGTGTGCTGGCGATCGGCAACGTGATCGACACGCAGGCCGACTACCCCGATACCGTGATCGCCTCGGCGATCTGGCATTTCGAACCCACCTTCGACAAGGCGGTCGAAAACGTGCTGGCGGGCACCTTCAAGGCCGCCAATTACGGGGTCTACAGCTATATGAAGGAAGGCGGTTGCTCGCTGGCGCCACTGGGCACCTTCGAGGGCAAGGTTCCGGCCGAGGCGATGGCGCTTGTCGCCGAGCGGGAGGCCGCGATCCGTGCGGGCACCTTCACTGTGGACGTTGACGACACCGAGCCCAAATCGTCGTGACCCCGGTCACCACCGAGGCGGGGGACGAAGTTCTCCGCCTCACTGGCATCACCCGGCGCTTTGGCACGCTTGTCGCCAATGACG
>CAZNMV010000500.1:0-2186 GCA_964573835.1 uncultured Aestuariivita sp.
GGCTCTTCATCCAGTTGGTGTTGCCCTTGAGCGTGTTGATCTCGCCGTTATGGGCGAGCATGCGGAAGGGCTGCGCCAGCCACCATTGCGGGAAGGTGTTGGTGGAATAGCGCTGGTGATAGATCGCGAAGGCGCTCTCGAAGCGGGGGTCTTTCAGGTCGGGGTAGAATTCGGCCACCTGCTCGGCCAGCATCATGCCCTTGTAGATGATCGACCGGCAGGACAACGACGCGATGTAAAGCCCGTGGATGCCTTCGCCGCCCACGGCCTTCTCGATCCGGCGGCGGATGACGTAAAGCTCGCGCTCGAAGGTTTCTTCGTCGACGCCCTTGGAATTGGCGATCAGGATCTGTTCGATCTCGGGACGGGTCGCGTTGGCCTTGTCGCCCAGGACGCTGACATTCACCGGAACGTGCCGCCAGCCATAGATGTAATAGCCCATGCGCAGCACTTCGGTTTCCACGATGGTGCGGCAGGTCTCCTGCGCGCCGAAATTGGTGCGCGGCAAAAACACCTGGCCCACGGCGATCAGCTGATCCATCAGCGGCTTGTGGCCGGTGCGTTCGATCTGGTCATAGAAGAAGGGCACGGGAATCTGCACGTGAATGCCCGCGCCGTCGCCCGTCTTGCCATCGGCATCGACCGCGCCGCGGTGCCAGACGGCCTTGAGCGCGTTGATCCCGTGTTCCACCACCTGACGGCTTTTCTTGCCGTTCAGCGACACGACAAGGCCGACCCCGCACGAGGAATGTTCCTCGGCTTCCGAATACAGGCCGTTCTCGGCCATCCACTTGCGCTTGGCTTCCTCGGCGGCGGCCCAATTGGCGTCGAAGGTCGTCATGTCGTCGTCCTTTCCTGTTCGGCAGCGCGGGCTGCGTCCATCTTGGCATAGCGGAGCATCCCGCGCGTGGGCGTGATGATCTGCCGGGCATTCAGGTCCTGCTTGGCGATGCGCCGCACCAGTCGCGTGCGGTCCTCGAAGACGGCCCCGATGATCGAATCGAGCACACCGCGCACCTTCATCCGGCGCGGCGTGTTGTGCACGGTGCTGGGCATCGTGAAGAGACAGATGTTCGGCCCCAACGGAAAGCGGTCGCGCTGCGGCGCCTCGCGCGGGTGCTGGCCGAAGAAGATGTAATAGCGCGTCGCATCCTGCAGGTGTTCGGTGACACTGGTGACGCGGTACGTGTCGATCCGGTTGCGCCAAAGCTTCCAGCGGTCCTCGTCCGGGACGATATCGGGATGCACCGACACCTGCGGCGAAAGGCAGACTGCAAGGTCGACGCGCGTGAAGGCCGGGAGAACCGCCGCCGAAAACCCGCCCATCGAATGGCCGATGGTGATGACCTGCGTCGCCCCGGTTTCGGCCACCCGACGTTCGATCTCGGTCACGATCCGGTCGATCAGCCCTTCGCCGTTCAGCCAGGTGCGTCGCGGGTCGGCGAAGAAGAGCGCGTGATAGCGTCCGTTGCCCGTGGCCGTCCGCGCGAATTCGTAGCCCTGCGCGCTGCTCGCCACCCCGCCGATGCCCGCGAAAGATACGACCAGGCGCGACCCCTCGCCCCGGTGAAACCAGGCACAGAGCGTGTCGTCCTGCAGGACGGGCCGGATATCGTAGGGCACAGGCGCGTTCATCGCAGTCGCCTAGGCACGGGCCGGTGGCATGATCATTCCGCCGCGATGGCGGCACTGCCCACGCCAAGGTCGGCCAGCACGGCTTCGGCGCAGTCGCGGCCATCGCGGATCGCCCACACGACAAGCGAAGCACCGCGCACGATGTCGCCCACGGCATAGACGCCCTTCAGTTCGGTGCGACCGCTCTGATACTCGGCCCGGACAGTGCCCCAGCGCGTGACCTTGAGCTCGGGCTGGCCGAACATCAGCGGCAGGTCTTCGGGCTCGAAGCCCAGCGCCTTGACGACCAGATCGGCCTCTTCGACGTAGTCCGCGCCCTCGATCACCTCGGGCATCTGACGACCGGTGGCATCGGGCGCGCCAAGGCGCATCTTCTGCACCTCGACCCCGGTGACCGCGCCGCCCGACAGGGCAAAGCCCTTGGGCGCCGACAGCCATTCGAAGATCACGCCTTCCTCTTCGGCGTTCTGCACTTCGCGCTGCGACCCGGGCATGTTCGCCCGGTCACGGCGGTAGAGGCACTTGACGCTGGTCGCACCCTGCCGGATCGC
>CAZNMV010000501.1:0-2186 GCA_964573835.1 uncultured Aestuariivita sp.
ATCTGAAAGGGCCACGCTTCATCGTCCGGGGACGCTATCCAGCACCCCTGCCCCGCTGCCGACCAAGTTGTTCTGACACTGCCAGCCCAGCCAATCGGCGCGCTGCTGATGGGCGGGGCTCAGGAGGATATTGGGACGGATCAGGTGAAGGGCTGTCTTGCCGCAAAGATGATCACTGTGACCGCGCCCAGCCTGAAGCGCGCAGCTATCGGGCTCTTGAACAGAAAGAACGGATCGCCCCCGGTTGCGGCAAAGGCCTGGCGCGCGGTCTGTTCCAGCGAGCCGCCGAGGATACAGGCGATGACAAAGGGCAGCGGAGAGAGCCCGGATTTCCGCATGAAATAGCCAAGGAAGCCAAAGCCAAGGGCAAAGAGGATCGCCTCCATGCGCGGTTCCTGAACATAGATCGCCGTTAGCGTCAGCAACAATACGATGGGCAGCAGGATATGCTTCGGGGCCGAGGCCCGGCATCGGTCGCGCTGGCGGGCGGAAATGGCGGTCTCGGCGCAGATCGGCTGCGGTGCACTTTCCTTGACCGCACGGATCAAGAATGCGGAGGTCGACGACGGCCCGCGCCCAAGAACTTCGCCTTTACAAATGAGGCCATTACATCGACTGAAGTCCTGCGCCGGCCGGACGGTTCAGACCGCGTCCGGGACACGCCATCATCGACCCAGGAGGCATCCTTGACTTTGCCCGTCCGCAAACCGCGCGCCCGTGACATCGGCATCCCCTTCGACGGCACGCCCGGCCCCCTGAACGCCATCACCGACATTGCAGGGGTCGAGGTCGGCATGACCACGATCATCGAAGGCGACGGACCGCTCGAGATCGGCAAGGGGCCGATCCGGACGGGCGTCACCGCCATCCTGCCGCGCGGGCACCGGCGCGATCCCAGCCCGGTCTGGGCGGGTCAGTTCAACCTCAACGGCAATGGCGAGATGACGGGCACCCACTGGATCCGCGAGGCGGGTTATTTCCTGGGACCGATCTGCATCACCAACACCCATTCGGTGGGCATGGTGCATCACGCCGCCACGGGCTGGATGATCGACACCTATGCCAGCCATTTCAAGGACGACCATGGCTGGGCCATGCCCGTTGTGGCCGAGACCTATGACGGCGCGGCCAACGACATTTGCGGGCGCCATATCACCGAACGCCAGGCGCTGGAGGCCCTGAAAGGCGCCCGGCCCGGCCCGGTGGCCGAAGGCAATGTGGGCGGCGGCACCGGCATGATGACCTACGAGTTCAAGGGCGGCACCGGCACGGCCTCGCGTCGGATCGATTTCGGGGGCGACACCTTTACCGTCGGGGCACTGGTGCAGTCGAACTTCGGCGCGCGTCACAACCTGATGGTGCGCGGCGTGCCTGTGGGCAAGGACTGGCCCGAGGACGCCCCGCTGTCCCAGCGCCGGATACAGGAACAGGGGTCGATCATCGTGATCATCGGCACCGACATTCCCCTGCTGCCCAACCAGCTGCAGCGGCTCGCCAAACGGGGCGCCATGGGCATCGCGCGCACCGGCAGCCCCGGCGGCCATTACTCCGGCGACATCATGCTGGCCTTTTCCACCGCCAACGATATCGGCCTGCCCCGCATGACGTCGGACGACCATCCCCTGTTCAACACGATGCAAAGCCTCGGCGATCACCACATCGACGCGGCCTACCAATCCGCCGTCGACGCGGTCGAGGAAGCGATCCTGAACGCGCTGGTCGCAGCCGAGACCACGCGCCTGATCAAACCCCAAGGCTCGGAATGGAAGGCAATCGACCATCGACGGCTGATGGAGATCATGAAAAAGTACCGGCACTGAGCCGTCGATCTGCGGCGGTCAGTCTCTGCCTGCCAGAGCCCGTTTCTCCGGAATGGCGGACAACAGCGAGGTCCCATGCGCCTGATCGATCTGTCCCGTTCGCTCGAGAACACCGAATATGCCGATCCGCCGGGACTCGGACCAAAGATCACCTATCTCGCCCATCGCGAAACGACCAGACAGATGTTGCAGTTCTTTCCCGGCGTCGGCCCCGAAGACCTGCCCGGGGGCGAAGGATGGGCCGTGGAACAGGTGACGCTCTCGACCCATAACGGCACGCATCTGGATGCGCCCTATCACTTCCATTCCACGATGGACGGCGGCAAGCGCGCGATCACCATCGACGAGGTGCCGCTGGAATGGTGC
>CAZNMV010000502.1:0-2164 GCA_964573835.1 uncultured Aestuariivita sp.
CGGGACGAACGACCCGAACAGATGACCATGTAATCGCCGATGGAGGATTTGCCGCGCAGGTCGATTTCGACCAAGTCCTCGGCCTTGTCCTCGGTCAGGGCTGTCGTGATTGCGGTGAGCAGCGCCTCGCTGCCCATGCTGTCGGGGCCTGCGCCGACCGGCGCGCCCCCGGATGAGGCGGTCGCCGCCGCCTGGGTCAGGGTCGTCAGAACCTGGTCCTCCTGTAGATGTCGCCGGATGACTCCCGGCCGTCACAGGCCAAAGGTATCAACCCCGATGGGACATTTCAATGAATCCCCGCGCGCGGGGGCGAAGGGCCGCCTAGTCCAGCGAGGCCTTCAGCACCGTTTCGGCCCTGATCTTCAGGTCCGATCCATAGGCGGGATCGCCTGCCTGAACCGCATGCACGGCCAGCGCCATCATCACGATGGCGGCGATCTTGAAGACGAGAAGGGGAGCGGCGGAGGTTTTCATAAACTTTTATACGCATCATCCGCGCGATCGGATCACCCGGGTTGCGGGCCTTGCCTTGCGGCAGTTGCGCGATTAATCACGTCTCATGATCCGCGTATTCGATCTGGACGACCGCGCAAGGCTGAGCGAACGCTTTTTCGGCGCGGCACACTCGGTGCAGGCCCGCCCATAGGGGCGTGTGGCCCGACGCAAGCTGTTTTCATCTGAACGGGAGAGGACCGATGACCGCCCGCACGCTCTACGACAAGATCTGGGATGCCCATGTCGTGCACCAATCCGACGACGGCACCTGCCTTCTCTATATCGACCGTCACCTCGTCCACGAGGTGACGAGCCCGCAGGCCTTCGAGGGGCTGCGCATGACCGGCCGCAAGGTGCGTTCGCCCGAACGCACGATCGCCGTGCCCGATCACAACGTGCCGACCACGTCCGATCGCACCCGTGGCATCGACAACGAGGAAAGCCGCATCCAGGTCGAGGCGCTGGACCGCAACGCCCGCGATTTCGGTCTGATGAACTACTACGAGATGAACGATATCCGTCAGGGCATCGTCCATATCGTCGGCCCCGAACAGGGCTGGACCCTGCCGGGCATGACCGTCGTCTGCGGCGACAGCCACACCGCCACCCATGGCGCCTTCGGCTCGCTCGCCCACGGGATCGGCACCTCGGAAGTCGAGCATGTTCTGGCGACCCAGACGCTGATCCAGAAGAAGTCCAAGAACATGAAGGTCGAAATCACCGGCAAGCTTGCGCCCGGCGTCACGGCCAAGGACATCACGCTTTCGGTTATCGGGCGCACGGGCACGGCGGGTGGCACCGGCTATGTGATCGAATATTGCGGCGACGCGATCCGCGATCTGTCGATGGAAGGCCGCATGACCGTCTGCAACATGGCGATCGAAGGCGGCGCGCGCGCGGGCCTCATCGCGCCGGACGAGAAGACCTTCGCCTATGTGAAGGGCCGCCCCCATGCGCCGAAGGGCGCGCAATGGGAAGCCGCGCTGGCCTGGTGGAAGACGCTGTTCTCGGACGAGGACGCGCATTGGGACAAGGTCATCACCATCCGGGGCGAGGATATCGCGCCGGTCGTGACCTGGGGCACCTCGCCCGAGGACGTGCTGCCGATCACCGGCGCCGTGCCTGCGCCGGGGGACTTCAACGGTGGCAAGGTGGATGCGGCGAAACGCTCGCTCGACTACATGGGCCTGACGCCGGGCACGAAACTGTCGGATATCGAGATCGACGCCGTCTTCATCGGGTCCTGCACCAATGGCCGGATCGAGGACCTGCGCGCGGCGGCCGAGATCCTGAAGGGCAAGAAGATCAAGGTGAAGCGCGCGATGGTCGTGCCCGGGTCGGGCCTTGTCCGCGCCCAGGCGGAAGAAGAGGGCCTGGCCGACATCTTCAAGGAGGCGGGCTTCGAATGGCGCCTTGCGGGCTGTTCCATGTGCCTTGCCATGAACCCCGATCAGCTGGAACCGGGCGAGCGCTGCGCGGCGACGTCGAACCGCAACTTCGAGGGCCGTCAGGGCCGGGGCGGACGCACCCACCTGATGAGCCCCGCCATGGCGGCGGCGGCGGCGGTGACGGGGCGGCTCACGGATGTGCGCGACCTGATGTAAGAAGACCAGCCGGGCGCCCCACGGGGCGCCCGCAGCGCCTCAGAAGGCGCGCAGGATGGCGCGCA
>CAZNMV010000503.1:0-2150 GCA_964573835.1 uncultured Aestuariivita sp.
ATCCAACCTGATCTTGACCCGAACACACGCAGCCGATCGGTCATCGTGACCTTGCCCGCAGATGCCGCACCTGCGCTGGGCGACACGGTCGCGCTGATCCTGACGCAGCATATTGCCGAGCCCGGCTTTTGGGCCCCGCTCGGCG
The DNA here is from genome assembly GCA_964573835.1 of uncultured Aestuariivita sp. Lineage (GTDB taxonomy): Bacteria > Pseudomonadota > Alphaproteobacteria > Rhodobacterales > Rhodobacteraceae > JAGYKE01. The sequence goes on from CAZNMV010000503.1 coordinate 146, forward strand.
CGCTGCGCGAAGGGGTGCGCGGGTCGTGGTCGGTGATGGCGGTTGAAACCACCCCCGAGGGCGACCGCACCCTGCCTGCAGCGGTGGAGGTGATCCACGCCGAGGGTGCGCGCGTGTTCCTGCGCGGCGCACTGCCTGAGGCCGCGCGCATCGTGGCCGAGGCACCCGATCGCGTAGCCCCCGGCCAGCGCGTGCTGGCACTGGCGGAGTAGGCGCGATGGATACGCTGTTCTTTCGCCAGCCGCGCCTTGTGATGCTGGCGCTTTTGGTGATCCTCTCGGCGGGCTTGTCGGCGCTGGTGTCCATCGGGCGGCAAGAAGATCCAACGATCACAAATATCTTTGCCACGATCACCACCGTCTTTCCCGGTGCCGACCCCGCCCGGGTCGAGGCGCTGGTCACCGCCAAGATCGAGACCGAACTGCGCACCATCCCCGAGATTGCGGAGGTGTCGTCGACTTCGGCGACCGGCATCTCGATCATCTCGGTCGAGTTGATCGAGACCGTCCCGCCCGAGACCATCGCCCAGCTTTGGGCGTTGGTCCGTGACGCGGTGAGCGATGCGCAGCGGGAATTCCCGGCCGGTGTTCTGGAACCCGATTTCGACAGCGATGGCGCGGGCGGTTACGCCGCGATTTTCGCGCTGACCATGCCCGAGGGGTTCAGCCCGACCCGCGCCGCCCGCGAGGCCGAGGCATTGGCCGACCGATTGCGCCGCGTGCCGGGCACCAGCCTTGTCGATCTTCACGGCCTGGCGGAGGAGGAGGTGCTGGTCACGCTCGACCCCGACCGCGCCGCCGCCCTTGGTCTGACTGCCGACGCGGTCTCTGCCGCGATCCGCGCCGCTGATGCCAAGGTGCAGGCGGGCCGCCTGCGCGGTGATGAAACCGATCTGGTCCTTGGCATCACGGGCGAGATCACCTCGCTCGACCGACTGCGGGCCGTGGTCCTGCGCGAAGATGCGGATGGCCGTGTGACGCTCTTGGGTGATGTGGCCCGGATCACCCGTGGCCCCCGCCTGCCGCTGGCCGAGGCCGCGCTGTTTCAGGGGCAGCCCGCGATCCTCATCTCCGCCAAGCTGAGCGAGGGGTTACAGGTGGACCGCTGGATGGGCGACATCCACAGCGCGGTGGCCGCGCAGGCCGAAGCCTTGCCTTGGGGCCTGTCGATCGCGCCCGTCTTCGACCAGAGCCGCTATACCACCGAACGGCTTGCCGAGGTCGGCTTGAATATGGCGATGGGTGTCTTGCTGGTGGTGGCGGTCCTGTTCGTGACCCTTGGCTGGCGCGCGGCATTGATCGTGGCAATGGTGCTGCCGGTGGTATCATTGGCCTCGGTCGCCACACTCAACGCGCTGTCGGTGCCGATCCACCAGATGAGCGTGACCGGCCTGATCGTGGCGCTTGGGCTTTTGGTCGATGCGGCCATCGTGATGACGGATGAGGTGGGCAAGCGTCTGCGCGCCGGTCTGACCCGGCTTGCGGCGGTCGCGGGGGCGGTGCGGCGGCTGGCCATGCCGCTTGCGGCTTCCACCATCACCACGATCCTGTCCTTCATGCCGCTTTTGTTGTTGCCCGGACCTGCGGGGGATTTTGTCGGCTCTATCGCGATTTCCGTGATCGTGATGCTGGCCTGGTCCTTTGTCGTGGCTGTCACGATCACCCCTGCCATCGCTGGGCGCTGGCTGCGCATGGGCGATGGAAAGCCCAAACGTGACGGCCTGCTGATGCGCGGCTTTCGTGCGCTTTTGGCATGGTCGATGGCCAATCCGCTGCGCACGATCGCCCTGTCCTTGGTCCTGCCGTTGATTGGCTTCCTATCGCTTCCGACGCTCACGCCGCAGTTCTTTCCGGGCGTCGACCGCGATCAGTTTCATATCGAGCTGGACTTGCCCCCCGGCACCGGCATTGCCGAGACGATGCGCGTGGTGCGCGAGGTCGACGCAAGCCTACGGGCCGAGGCGGAGATCCGCGATGTCGCATGGGTCATGGGCCGGTCGGCCCCT
>CAZNMV010000504.1:0-2144 GCA_964573835.1 uncultured Aestuariivita sp.
CGACCACGGTCATGAAGCTTTGCACGATGTAATCGGCCCCCATTTCCGATGTGACCTTGGCGTAAAGCCCGATGGCGACGCCCGCGATCCCAGCGATGCCCGACCCAAGCCCGAAGGTCAGCATGTTGATGCGGTCGGTGTTGATCCCCATGCTGGCCGCCATGCCGGGGTTCTGCGTGACCGCGCGTACCTCAAGCCCAAGGCGCGTGCGCTTCAGGATGTAGAGGATCAGCGCCAGAAAGATCAGCGCCAGCACGAAGATCGCGATGCGGATATAGCTGATCGAGACGACGTCGTTGAAGGTCAGCGCCCCGTCCAGCCACGCGGGCGAGGTCAGCGGCCGCGCCTGCGTGCCGAAGATGTTCTTGGCCAGTTGCTGGAGCGCGATCGAGATCCCGAATGTGGCCAGCAGCGTTTCCAGCGGGCGGTGATAGAGGTGGCGGATCACCAGCCGCTCCATCGTCACACCGGCGGCGAAGGTCAGGGCAAAGGCCACCGGCAGCGCGATCAGGATCGACAGCGTGTAATCGGGCACGAACAGCTGGATCACATAGCCGGTATAGGCGCCCATCATGATGAATTCGCCATGCGCCATGTTGATGACGCCCATGACGCCGAAGGTGATGGCAAGCCCGATGGCGGCGAGGAAATAGATCGAGGCCAGAGACAGCGCGTCCAACGTCAGGTCTGCCGTCTGAAAGGCCGCGACCCGCACCGCGATGCTGTCGAGCGCGCGCTGCGCCGCGCCGGTGATGGCTGCGTCGGGTTCAGAGTGGCGGTCGAAGAAGACATGCGCCTCGATCGCCGCCTGCCGCGCGGCGTCATCGACGAAGGGGGGGGCCTTGCCTTCGGCCGCCAGCGCCGCATAGGCGCGCACGCGCGCCGCCTGCGTGTCGAGTTTGGCCACCGGCACGCCGCCCACGGCACCATCGGCGATGTTGGCGATCAGCGCCTCGCGCAGCGCCTCGGGCGTGATGCGCGGCTGGGCCAGACCCGCCGCGACCAGCCGCTGATAGGCGTCCTCAAGGTCGATATCCTCGCCCGGGCGATAGACGCGCGCGATGTTGGCATCTTGGGGCAGGGCGGGTGCGATCTCGGGCGTGGTGGCGACGATGCGGTTCAGCACGGCGCGCACATCGACCGAAATGTCCGACGACAGCGCCTCGATGGCGGCGATCCGGGTCTCGGGCGTGGCCCCGTGCAATGCGGTCAGCATCAGGACCAGCCGGTCCTTCGTCGCCCTCAGGGCGGCGTCGGGTTCGGTGGTGACCGAGGCCGCAAGCGGTTCAAGCTGCGCGGCATCAAGGCTGCGCGCGATGGCCTGCACCGCCGCCGTGCGGCGCACGATATCGGGATCGGACAGCTGGAACTGCACCAGTGCCTCGCCTATGGCGCGGCGGACCCCGCCATTGGGGCGCGCCTCGGTCAGGTCGGCGGGATCGGCTTCGCCCGCATCGGCACCGGTGTCGAGATCGACCAGCCTGTCGACCTGCCGCCGGAAGAACAGCCCGTCGGACGTGCGGCGCACGATCTCGCGGTCGCGCCAGGCCTCGAGAAAGTCGACCGATTGCGGCAGGCCGCTCGCGACCAGATCGCCAAGGACAACGTCGACGCTGCGGCGGCCGGGGCTCAGCACTTCGTCGGAATGGGTCTGCAGGATGTCCTGCAGGGTCTGCGCCTGCAGGGCGGCGCCGGACAGGCACAGGACCAGCGCAAGGATGAACCGTCGAAGCATGTGAATTCGTCTTGCCCGGGGGGAAAGGGGGGGCGGCGCGCGGATGCGCGCCGCGCCGGTTGTGTCAGTAGTTCGAGGTCAGCTGCACGCAGGTGTTGGTCTGGGTGTTGAACATCCCGCAGCCGAGGTCCTTCCAGTCCGACGTGAGCACGGCCGATTCCGGCAGGAAATCGGTCCAGGCGTCGCCCGGCACTTCGGTCGTCTGGCTGACGATGTCGAACTGCCCGTCGGCGCGGATCTCGCCGATCAGAACGGGCTTCGACAGGTGGTGGTTGGTGCCCATTACCGCGATGCCGCCGGTCAGGTTCGGAAACTCCTGGCCCCACATCGCCTCGCGCACGGCGTCCACCTCGGTGGTGCCCACCTGCGTCACCGCGTTCACCCACATGTTGAAGCCGATGTAATGGGC
>CAZNMV010000505.1:0-2133 GCA_964573835.1 uncultured Aestuariivita sp.
GTGCCCATCATCGCCCATGCCGACGTGCGGCGGCTTCTTCTGGCGCAGAAGGCGGCGGTGGAACCGGCGCTGGCCTTGTCGCTGTACTGCGCGGGGCTGGTCGATCAGCACGCGCGGGGCGATGCGGGGGCGGGCGTGCTTCTCGACATGCTGACGCCCATCGCGAAGTCCTGGCCGTCGGAATTCTGTCTCGAAGCCAACAAGCACGCGATCCAGGTGCTGGGCGGGGCGGGCTATACCCGCGATTACCCGGTGGAACGGTATTACCGGGACAACCGCCTCAACCACATCCACGAAGGCACCCACGGCATTCAGGGGATGGACCTTCTGGGTCGCAAGGTGATGATCGACGGCGGCGCGGGGTTCCGCGCGCTGATGGCCATGATCCGCGCCGACATCGCCGGGGCGCAGGGGTCGGAGATTGCCGGGCCCTTGGGTCAGGCTGTCGACCGGGTCGAGGCGGTGACAGTGGCGCTGGCCGGGCAGGTGGCGGCCGATCCCGACCGGGGGCTCGCGAACGCGACGCTGTATCTCGATGCCATGGGCCATGTGGTCATGGGCTGGATGTGGCTGCGCCTGACACGGGCCGCCACCCGCGTCGCCGCCCGTGACGGCGACAGCGCCTTCCTGCGCGGCAAGCATCAGGCGGCGCGCTATTTCGTGGCGCGCGAGTTGTCGCGGGTGGATGGCTGGTGCGACGTGCTCACCGCCAATGACCAGAGCGCCTTCGACATGGATGCGCAATGGTTCTGAGCGGCAACACCGTTTGACACTTGCGCGGGAAACCCGCGAGATGGGGGCCGACATCCCCGATCCGCGAAAGGCCCCGCGCATGACCGACACTGCTGGCAGAACGCCCGACCCGCAGACCCGCGACCGCATCCTTGGCGCGGTCGCAGATCTGTTCGACGACGAGGTCGCGTTCCTCGCCGATTTCGTGCGCATCCCCAGCCTGCGTTTCGAAGAGGCCCCGGCGCAGGATTTCATCGCCACAGCACTCCGCGACCGGGGATACGAGGTCGATGACTGGCAGGTGCGGACCGCAGACCTTGAACCGCTGCCGGGCTTCGGGCCGATCCATGGCGACTTTTCCCGCGCGCGGTCGGTCGTCGGCACGCAACGCCCCGAAGTCACGCAAGGAAGGTCGCTGATCCTGCAGGGGCATCTCGACGTTGTGCCGGCGGGCCCGCTTGACATGTGGACCCACCCGCCGTTCGAGCCCGTGATCGCCGATGGCTGGATGTATGGCCGGGGCGCGGGCGACATGAAGTCGGGCACGGTTGCGGCGATCTTCGCGCTGGATGCGCTGCGCCATGCCGGGTTCGAACCGGCGGCACGCGTCCATCTGCAATCGGTGATCGAAGAGGAAAGCACCGGCCTTGGCGCGCTGTCGACGCTGCAGCGGGGCTATCGCGCGGACCTCGCCCTGCTACCCGAACCGTCTGATCACACGGTCAACCGCGCGCAGATCGGGGTGCTGTGGTTCCGCATCGCGGTGAAGGGCAGGCCCACCCATGTGGCGGTGGCCCGCGAAGGGTCAAACGCGATCATGGCGGCCTATGACGTCATCCGCGCGCTGCGCGGGCTTGAGGCCGAATGGAACGCGCGCGCGGCGGAACATCCGGTCTACAGCGACGTGCCCCATCCGCTGAACTTCAACGCCGGCAAGATCGAAGGCGGCGACTGGGCGTCGAGCGTTCCGGCCTGGTGCAACGTGGATTGCCGCATGGGGGTGCTGCCGGGGCAGGACCTCGCCGCCGCCAAGGCCGGGATCGAAGCCTGCATCCGCGACGCCGCGCGCGACCACCCCTTCCTGTCGAACAACCCGCCGGAAGTCATCTGGAACGGGTTCCAGGCCGAAGGATACGTCCTTGGCCCCGAGGCGGAACCGGGCCTTGCCACCTTGCGGCGCAGTCATGAGGCGGTGTTCGGGCAAGGCATGGCACCGGCCGAACGGAAGATGACCGCGCTGACCGACACGCGGTTCTATGGCCTGTACTACGGCATCCCCGCCTTCTGCTATGGCCCCGAGGCGCAGAACATCCACGGCTTTGACGAACGGGTGAACCTTGCGTCGGTGCGGCGCACGACGGAGGTGCTGGCGCTCTTCGTGGCGGAGTGGTGCGGGTTGAA
>CAZNMV010000506.1:0-2131 GCA_964573835.1 uncultured Aestuariivita sp.
TCTATGCGCGGGCGGCCGCGTGGATCCTCGGTGCCGACCGTTTCGACGAACGCATATGGCGGCAGTTGGAGAAGCAGGCAGGCGTGGAAACGGCCGGCACCTCGCAAACTGCCGAGCCTGAGAAACCGACGGAACCACAAGCGGGGCGGATCAGCGCGCCACGGCGGCGTGGCTGGAAGATCAGCACGCCCAAATACATGGAATGACGAATGACCCTCGACGAGCTGAAACTCCGCCACAGCGCACTTCTGGCCGCCCGCTACAGCGGCACGCGGTCGGTCAGCTATGACGGCAAGACCGTCAATTACGGCACCGACGCCGAGCTCGCCGCCGCCCTAGGCGATGTCGAACGTCGCATTGCCAAACTTGAGCGCAGCGCTGGGCGCGTCTTGCGCCCCTTTGCGGTGAAAGACCTCTGATGAACTGGCGGCAGCGCCTTGGGGCGTTCATCGGCGGGTTTGACGCGGGCCAGCACCATCGGCGCCTGCGCGGGTTTCAGGCGACGCGCGCACATGTCAACGCGCTGATCGCTGCATCGGGCCCTGACATCACCGCCCGCGCACGCTGGCTCGTGCGGAACAACGGCTATGCCGTGAATGCAGTCGAAAGCTGGGCGGCGAACACCGTGGGCAATGGGATCAAGCCGATCTCGAAACTTGCCGATGCTGCACGCAAGGAAGAGTTGCAGCGGCTCTGGCTCGCCTGGACCGATGAGGCCGATGCCGAGGGGCTGACGGATTTCTATGGGCTGCAGCGCCGGGCGGCACGCGAGGTATTCTTGGCCGGTGAAGTTTTCGTACGGATCAGGCCGCGCCGGGTCGAGGATGGGCTGACGGTGCCCTTGCAGCTGCAGATGCTGCCCTCGGAAATGCTGCCGCTCCATGAAACGGGCGTGGCGCGCAACGGCAATGCTATCCGTCAGGGGATTGAGTTCGACCGGATCGGCCGGCGCGTCGCCTATCACTTCTTCCGCCGTCATCCGGGCGACAGCACAGATCCCGGGCTCTCAGGCGAAATCGTGCGCGTTCCCGCCAGTGAGGTCATCCACGTGATCGACCCAGTCGAAGGTGGTCAGCTCCGCGGTGTGTCGAAGCTGGCCCCTGCCATCGTGAAGCTCTTCCTGCTCGACCAGTACGACGACGCCGAGCTCGACCGCAAAAAGGTCGCGGCGATGTACGCGATGTTCGTGACCTCGCCCGCCCCAGAGAACCCGCTCGCTCTCTTGGACGACGAGGAGATGCCCGCAGGCGTCGAGATCAGCCCGGGCCAGATCGTGCGACTGGATCCGGGCGAGGATGTGACCGTTGGCCAACCGGCCGATAGCGGCGCGACCTATGAGCCCTTCCAGTATCGGACCCTGCTGCAGATCTCGGCTGCGCTCGGGATCCCCTATCCCTACCTCGCCAATGACATGGTGAAGGGGAATTTCTCGAACTCACGGCTCGCACTCATCGAGTTCCGCCGCCGGGTCTCGGCCTGGCAGCATTCGGTGATGGTCTACCAGCTCTGCCGACCGGTCTACGCGCGCTGGCTGGACCTGGCGGTGCTCTCAGGCGCGCTGGCCTTGCCCGGCTATGAGGCTGATCGTCCCCGCATGCTCGCCGCGGATTGGCTCCCCACGAAATGGGATTGGGTGGATCCGCTGAAAGATGCCAATGCCGAAATCGCCCAGATCGAGGCGGGCCTCAAATCCCGCACCCAAGCCATCGCCGAGCGAGGCTATGACGCCGAGCAGGTGGACCGCGAAATCGCCGCAGAGCGGGAACGCGAGCGCGCGCTGGGCCTCGATTTTCGCCGTCCGGGATCGCCCGCGCAGGGTGTGCAGGCCGTGCCTGTCGAGGAACAAGACGCTGCAACCGAGGATCCAGATCCCGACGACCAACCAACCACAACACCAAAGGAAGAATAGACGTCACTCCCCCAGCAGGCGGACACCGGGAAGTCTTGCTGCCTTGCGATCGAAAGTCACCACTTCACTGGCACCTGCGCGCCGGGCGGCGGCGGCAATCATCAGGTCGGCAAAGCCAAAACCGTCATTGCGGTAGAGTTCGAGCGCCGGAGCAACCTCGTCGGAGCCTTCGATGTTCAGCTCGGTTGCCGAAAGCAACCCGTCGAGGGCAGCGGCGATTTC
>CAZNMV010000507.1:0-2122 GCA_964573835.1 uncultured Aestuariivita sp.
GCCTGCATGGGCACCGACACCAAGGGCAAGCAGGAGGTCGAGGCGGCGCTTCTGGCGCGCGCGACCGTCTTCGCCGACGAGATCGCGCAATCGGTCGGCATCGGCGAGGCGCAGCATGCCCTGGCGCAGGGGCTGATCGCGGAGGCCGACATCGTCGAACTGGGCGCGGTGATCAACGGGGCGCATCCCGGGCGGATGTCGGACGATCAGATCACGCTCTTCGACGGGACCGGCGTGGGGCTGCAGGATCTGGCGGTGGCGTCGGCCGTCGTGCAGCTTGCCATCGACAAGGGCATCGCGATGAAGGTCGACGTCTAGCCGACCGTCCAGGGTTCGTCGAACCAGTGTTCTTCGAGGTTCGCGCCGGGGCCGATGCGGTCGATCACGGCGAACAGGCCCGGGGGGGCAAGCGGCGTGAGAACCCCGTGCCATGTGCCGCGGTGATAATTCACCCCCTGCCCCGGTCCGGTGCGGAAGGCGCGTGGGGTGCCGGGGGTGCCGCCCGCGTCGGGGGCGACGATGACGAGGAAAGCCTCCATCGACATCGGCAGGAAGGCCTGGCTTCCGTCGGGATGGCGCTCCATCATGTCGAGAAGATAGGGCAGCGCGCGCGGTTCGGCCTTGAAGAGGCTGATGCCCGCGCGGCCACCCTCGACATCCAGCCGCGCGCGGTCGTGCCAGCGGCCGCAGAAGCCCTGATTGATGATGCGGTCGGGGTCACCGCCGGTGTCGAGCACGTCGCCGAAGGGGGCGAAGGCCCGGGCCGTCAGGGGTTCGATCGGGATGGTGTGGGTCATTGCAGCAGGTCGCGCAGGCGGAATTCGGCAATGCGTTCGACCTGGGCACAGGCCTCGCTGAATTCGGTGGCGCTGTCGTTGCCGATGCGGCGCTGGAAGGCGGCGAGGATCGACGCCTTGTCATGATCGCGCACGGCGATGATGAAGGGAAAGCCGTGTTTCGCCACGTAATCGCCGTTGAGCCGGGTGAAGGCGTCGCGTTCGGCGTCGGTGAGCGCGTCGAGGCCGGCACTTGCCTGTTCGCTGGTGCTTTCGGCAGTCAGGCGTTTCGCCTGCGCCAGCTTGCCCGCAAGGTCGGGGTGGGCGCGCAGGACGCCCATGCGTTCGGCTTCGCTGGCGGATCGGAACATGCGGCACAGCGCCGAATGCACGCCGGTCGCGGTGTCGTGGGTGGGGCCAAGCTCCAAGGTCCAGGCGCGGTCGGCGATCCAGGGGGAATGCTCAAAAATGCCGCCGAAGGCCGAGACGAAGGCCTCGCGGTCCATGTCCGATGGGCGCACCCAGTCGGGCGGCGGGTGGGTCGCGGCCCAGTGATCGGCGATCTGTTCGCGGGTGGCGAACCAGACGCCGTCATGGGACGCCATGTAGTCAAGCGCGCGCTTCAGCGCCGCCGCGCGGCCCGGGCGGCCCACAAGGCGGCAATGCAGCCCGATGGACAGCATCCGCCCGCCTTCGGCGTAAAGCACATCGAAGCTGTCCTTCAGGTAGGTTTCGAACTGGTCGCCCGAATTGAAGCCCTGCGGCGTGGCGAAGCGCATGTCGTTGGTGTCGAGCGTGTAGGGCACGATCAACTGATCGCGCTCGCCCACGCGCATCCAGTAGGGCAGATCGTCGGCATAGGTGTCGGCGACATAGGCGAAGCCGCCCTCTTCCGCCGCAAGGCGCACCGTGTTCATCGAGGTGCGGCCCGTGTACCAGCCGCGCGGGCGGGTGCCCGTCACCTCGGAGTGCAGACGGATCGCCTCAGTCATCTGGGCGCGTTCCTCTCCCTCGTCCATGTCCTTGTGTTCGATCCACTTGAGCCCGTGGCTGGCGATTTCCCAGCGCGCATCCCTCATCGCGTGCACCTGTTCGGGCGCGCGCGCCAGTGCCGTCGCCACACCGTAGACGGTGACGGGGGTATCCTTCAGCATCCGGTGCAGACGCCAGAACCCGGCGCGGGCACCGTATTCATAGATCGATTCCATGTTCCAATGGCGCTGGCCCGGCCAGGCGGCGGCACCGACGATTTCGGACAGGAACGCCTCTGAGGCGGCGTCGCCGTGCAAGATGTTGTTCTCGCCGCCTTCCTCGTAGTTCAGGACGATCTGCACGGCGATGCGCGC
>CAZNMV010000508.1:0-2118 GCA_964573835.1 uncultured Aestuariivita sp.
TGGGGCTGGGACGACGTGCTGCCCTATTTCAAGCGGTCCGAGGATTACGCCGACGGCGCGTCCGACATGCATGGCGCGGGCGGCGAATGGCGGGTCGACACCCAGCGCCTGCACTGGGACCTGCTCGACCATTGGTCGGCGGCGGCGCAGGCCTGGGGCCTGCCGGCGGTCACCGATTTCAACACCGGCAACAACGAAGGCGTGGGCTATTACCGCGTCAACCAGCGTGGCGGCTGGCGGATGAATACCGCCAAGGCCTTCCTTCGGACCGCGAAGGCACCGGGGCTGAAGGTGGAAACCCATGCCCGTACGCGCCGCCTTCTTGTCGAGGATGGCCGCGCCACCGGCGTCGAATACGAACAGGGCGGCGCGGTGAAGACCGCGCGTGCGCGCGCCGAAGTGATCCTGAGCGCAGGCGCCATCGGCAGCCCGCAGATCCTGCAGTTGTCTGGCCTCGGCCCCGCCGCGCTGTTGCAGCGCCACGGGATCGCGGTGCAGCGCGACTGCCCCCAGGTGGGCGCGAACCTGCAGGACCATCTGCAACTGCGCTGCGCCTGGCGGCTTGAGGGCGCGCTCACGCTCAACACGCTGGCCAATTCGCTCTGGGGCAAGGCGAAGATCGGGCTGGAATACGCGCTGAAGCGCTCCGGGCCGATGTCGATGGCGCCCTCGCAACTGGGCGCTTTCGCGCGCTCGCGCCCCGATCTGGACACGCCCGACCTGCAATATCACGTGCAGCCCCTGTCGCTCGATGCGTTCGGGGAACCGCTGCATGACTTTCCCGCCATCACGGCCAGCGTCTGCAACCTGCGCCCGCAAAGCCGCGGCACGGTGGAGATCACCTCGCCCGACCCGAAGGCCGCGCCGCGCATCGCGCCGAACTACCTCAGCGATGAAGGCGACCGGCTGGTGGCTGCCGCAGCGATCCGGCAGGCCCGCGCGATCATGGCGCAGGGCCCCATGCAGCGTTACCGCCCGGAAGAAATGCGCCCCGGCCCGGTGGGCGACAGCGATGCCGATCTGGCGCAGGCCGCGGGCGATATCGGCACCACGATCTTCCACCCCACCTGCACCGTGCGCATGGGGGCGGACGACACAGCGCCGCTTGACCCCGCGCTGCGGTTCCGGGGCGTCGGTGGCCTGCGCGTCGTGGACGCGAGCGTGATGCCGAAGATTACCAGCGGCAACACCAACAGCCCCACGATCATGATCGCCGAAAAGGCCGCCGACCTGATCCTCGCCGGGTCCTAGGTCGCCTCGCCTTCTCCGATCTTGTCCTGCGTCCGCAGATCGAAATCAGACGCGTCATGGCGTTCGCGCAGCTGCAGCGCCGGATCGCCGAAGGCACGGTTCACCATGCGTCCGCGCCGGACCGCGGGGCGCGCGTCGATCTCCTGCGACCAGCGCTGGAGATGGGCGTAGCTTTGCACCTCGAGGAATTCGCCCGCCTCATAAAGACGGCCCAGCGCCAGCTGGCCATACCAGGGCCAGATCGCCATGTCGGCGATGGAATAATCCGCCCCCGCCATGAAGGCATGTTCGGCCAGATGCCGGTCCAGCACATCGAGCTGGCGCTTGGTCTCCATCGCGAAGCGGTTGATGGGGTATTCCCACTTTTCCGGCGCATAGGCGTAGAAATGCCCGAAGCCCCCGCCCAGATAGGGCGCGCTGCCCATCTGCCAGAAAAGCCAGTTCATGCATTCGGTCCGCGCCACGTGGCCTTCGGGGATGAACGCCCCGAACTTCTCGGCCAGATACAGAAGGATCGACGCCGATTCGAAGACCCGCGTGGGCGGCGTGGTCGAATGATCCATCAGCGCGGGGATCTTGGAATTGGGGTTCGCCGCGACGAAGCCGGATGAGAATTGCTCGCCTTCGCCGATATTGATGATCCAGGCATCATATTCCGCGCCCGCATGGCCCAGCGCCAGCAGCTCTTCCAATAGGACCGTCACCTTCACGCCGTTGGGCGTGGCCAGCGAATAGAGCTGGAGCGGATGCCGCCCCATGGGCAGGTCCTTGTCATGCGTCGCGCCCGAGATGGGGCGATTGATGTTGGCGAAGCGTCCACCGCTTTTCTGGTCCCAGGTCCAGACCTTGGGGGGCGTGTAGGTGTCG
>CAZNMV010000509.1:0-2112 GCA_964573835.1 uncultured Aestuariivita sp.
AGATCGGCCCCTTCATGTCCGAGGCGCTGGTGCTGGGCCTGCATGATGGAAACGGCAAGGTGGTGCTGATCGCCCCCGATCACCCCGTCCCCAACGGAGAGAAGATGTGCTGAACCTGCTGATTTCCCGCCGCCTGCCCGACAGCGTGATGGAGGCGGCCGCGGCCCGCTTCGATGTCACCTGCCGCAAGGTCACAACGCCGATGGATCACGCCGAATGCGTGGCCGCATTGCGCGATTACGACATCATCTTGCCGACCTTGGGCGATGCCTTTCGTGCCGCGGCCTTTGCCGAAGCGCCCCAGCCGCGCGCGAGGCTGCTGGCCAATTTCGGGGTGGGCTACAACCATATCGACGTGGCCGCCGCGCGCGCCGCGGGTGTCGCGGTGACGAACACGCCGGGTGCGGTCACCGACGCCACCGCCGACATCGCCATGACGCTGATCCTGATGACCGCGCGCCGCGCGGGCGAGGGCGAACGCATGGTGCGCGCGGACGCGTGGGAAGGCTGGCACCCGACCCAGATGCTGGGCCTGCATGTGACGGGCCGCAGGCTGGGCATCGTCGGCATGGGCCGCATCGGTCAGGCCATCGCGCGGCGCTGCCATTTCGGCTTTGGCATGGAGGTGCGCTATGTCAGCCGGTCGGACAAGGCGCTCGATTTCCCCGCCACGCGCTGCGACACGCTCACCGACCTCGCCGCATCCTGCGACATCGTCGCGGTCGCGGTTCCCGGCGGCGCGGCGACGCATCATCTGCTGGGGGCCGGTTTCTTCGCCGCGATGCAGCCCCACGCGATCTTCGTGAACATCGCGCGCGGCGATGTCATCGACGAAGCCGCGCTGGTCGCGGCGCTGCAGACAGGCCAGATCGCGGGCGCAGGCCTTGACGTCTACGAATTCGAACCCGCCGTCCCGCAGGCGCTGAAGGCGATGGAGAACGTCACCCTTCTGCCGCATCTGGGCACCGCCGCGCTCAACGTGCGCACGGATATGGGGATGATGGTGCTCGACAACGTCGCGGCCTTCGTCGCGGGGCGCGCGCTGCCGAACCCCGTTGGTTAACCCATCCGGTTGAACCAGTCGAAGTCGCGCACGCTGATCCAGCCTGACGAGATGACGACCACCGCGATGACCCAAAGCACGAAGGCTACGCCGGTCGTGATCCAGGCCTTTTTCTTCAGGTGATGATGCTCCGGCGCGCCCGCATGGGTGCCGGGCACGATCTGGCCCAGATCGCCCTGCGTCTGCACCCGGATCGGCAGAACGATCAGCCAGGTCATGAACCAGAAGACCGCATACAGCACCAAGGCCGAGGTTATACCCATCTCACCCTCCCTGTTCCCTTGGCAGATAAGCGCGCGGCGCGCCCGGCCAAGGGGCCTGCGTCAAACCTGCTCAAGCTCGACAAGACAGCCGTTGAAATCCTTGGGGTGCAGGAACAGGACCGGCTTGCCATGCGCGCCGATCTTCGGATTGCCGTCGCCCAGCACCCGGGCACCGGTGGCCTTCAGGTGATCGCGCGCGGCCAGGATATCGTCGACCTCGTAACAGACATGGTGGATGCCGCCCGAGGGGTTCTTTTCCAGAAACCCCGCGATCGGTGAATTGTCGCCCAAGGGATAAAGCAGTTCGATCTTGGTGTTCGGCAATTCGATGAAGACGACCGTGACCCCGTGATCGGGTTCGTCCTGCGGCGCGCCCACTTTCGCCCCCAGCGCGTCGCGATACTGCGCCGATGCGGCCTGAAGATCGGGCACAGCGATGGCGACATGGTTCAGGCGTCCGATCATGGGGCTTCTCCTTCCGGGCCGGTCTGGGCCGGGGTTATGCGGGTTTCAAGGCGGCGCGGCAAGCCCCCGGGGCCGGTGTTAACCGCGTGTTAGCGCCGCCCGGTCAGAGTGAGTCGTATCGCGTTCATTCCGGGGGTCTGCCATGGACGATGCCGACATCTTCACCGCCCCGCCGCGCGGGCTTGCACCCACGCCGGCGCGCCCGCTTCTGGGTCTCACCGTTCTCGTGGTCGAGGACAGCCGCTTCGCGTCCGAAGCGATGCGCCTTCTGTGCCTGCGCAGCGGCGCGCGCATCCGCCGCGCCGACAGCCTGCGCGCCGC